>DASWAC010000091.1:0-1919 GCA_036391335.1 Ktedonobacterales bacterium | reverse complement strand
GAGGCCGTCGGCAAGATCGTGGCGCACATCCGGCGCTTTGCGCCTGACGTGGTGACCACCTTTGCCGCGAATGGCGGCTATGGTCATGTTGATCACATGGCCATTCACCGGCTCGCGCTCGCGGGTGTCCTCGCGGCGGCGGATGCCACCCAATATCCCGAGGCTGGTCCTGCGCACCGGGTGCGCAAAGTCTATTACTCCGCATTCGCGCGCTCACAGATGCTCAAGATGCGCGAGATGTTGCGTCAGGCAGGCCAGGAGGACTTCACTCCCGGCGGCAACGCGGCCACCATCCCCGTGGAAGAGATGGGCACGCCTGATGAGGCCATCACGACGACCATCGTGCTCACCGAGGCTGAATTCGACCAAAAGTATCAGGCGATAATGCAGCATAAGACCCAGCTTGGCGGCGTCAGTCGCTGGCTGTCCGCGACACGTGAGCAGCTGATGGCCATGCAAGGCTCAGAGCCATTCGAGCTGGCGCCCGCACCCTACACCGACGGTGTCTTCGAGACCCCAGAGAGTGACCTTTTCGCCGGGCTCTGACCACAAGTGTGACCTGCCTCATTGACGCCAGCTGGGCTGATGAATACACTGTTGCTGCAACAGTGAGCAGTGGGCGCACGTATGATGCCATGAAGTCATCGTCGCTCCCCCACCGTGCTGGAAATGAGTTTGAGGCATGGGCACCATCTTTCGCGCACTCCGCGATTTGCTCACGGGCAATTTCAAAGGCTTGTTCCACCTGCTGCTGGGGCTGGCCGTCGTCGTAGCCCTGTGGGAGACCGCGCTATTTGGGCTTTCCACGCGTTCCACGGCGACCAGCCTCTTCACCGAGGTCGGCACCAATATCGTGAATCCCGTCATCTCTGCCAGCAGCCTGGGGCTCGCGCAGCAGACGTTTGTCCTCTTGCAGGCGCAGTCTGCCTTGCGGCCCAACGACCCGCTCATTGTCCCTGGCCTGGGGCCCAAGGTGCATGTGTTAGGCAAAGATATCGCGGGCAAGACGTATGATCAGGCGATGCGCATCATCTATACGCATGTGGCCGACGCCTATTATGATGGCGGCGCGAGCGCGGCATTTGCCTTGCCGGCGAACCTGCAGAATGTGGTGAGTGGCATCCCGCTGCTGCCCATCGGTGGCACGTCGAGTGGCTCGAATGGGAGTACCTCGCCCAGCCTGCCCTCACTCGGCTTCTTTGGGCAAGTGCTCACCGTGCTCGGCCTCTCGCTGAACTCGCTGACTGCCTCGGGCCACGCGCAGATCCAGACGGTGATGTTCTGGTCATGGGGTGTCGCTGGCGTCCTGGCGCTGCTCCTTCTGCTGCTGGGCAAGGGATGGGGCCGGATCAACGGCGTAGCGGGAACACTCATCAGTGGCGCGTTCCCCGGCTTGATCGCCATCGGCGGTGTCTTCGCCTATCTGCACTTCGTGCCGAACGGCCTGAAGGGACTCGGGGCAATTCCTGGCATCCTCGGCGGTGTCTTCATCCCAGTCTATGTGGGCGCGGCCGTCGTTGGGGTGGGGCTGCGTCTGGCGGGCTTCGTGGGCAAGCTGATGACCGCGGGCTCACATGGGGATGCCGGCGAAAAGCTGGCACGCGCGCCCCGACGCGAGGCGCCGCCCGCTCCCGCCAGCCCGAGCTATCGCGGAGGCACGCAGCCCATGCCGGGCTCCGGCGCTCAGGGCTTTCGCAGTCCCGGATATGGGGCCCCGGTGCCGCCCTCGCCGCGTCCAGACTATACGCCGCCGGCGGCCCAGCCGTGGCCTGGCAATGCGCCGTCATCTGGCGGCATGAATCCTGCGTACCCTCAACCGGGGTATCCTCAGCAGCCGAACTATCCAGGCCAGCAGCAGGGCTATCCAGGCCAGCAGCAGGGCTATCCGGGTCAGCAGCCCGGCTATCCGCAGCAGCCGG
>DASWAC010000090.1:0-3266 GCA_036391335.1 Ktedonobacterales bacterium | reverse complement strand
CAGAACTTCGAGATGCCGATGATGACGGTGACCAGCGCTGTCGCCGTCGCGCCCAATCCATTCAACACCATCGAGCGTCGCCAGTTGCGACCGGCGCTCTCACGCTTGCGCCACCAGTGGACGACCATGCCCGACTGCGAGAGGGTGAAGGCGGTGAAGACCCCGAGCGCATAGAGGTTAATGAGTAGGGTCGTATTGCCACTGAGCGCAACCTGCAGGAGGATGGCCAGGACCGAGAGAACCACGATGCCAATCGAAAAGCTCAGGCGGTCGCCACGGAAGGCGAACTGGCTGGGCAGATACTTATCGCGCGCCAGAATGGAGGCCAGGCGTGGGAAATCCGCATAGCTGGTGTTGGCGGCCAGCACGAGGATGAGCAGCGTGGTGATCTGCACATAGAAGAAGACGGGGCGATAGTCACCAGTGAAAAGGAAGCCCGCGACCTGCGAGGTCACCGTCGGCTCGCCCTTGGCATAGGGCGTGACGCCAAAGCGCCAGGCGAGATAGGTCGTGCCCAGGAAGAGCGTCACGAGGATGCCGACCATCCAGGTCAGCGTCTGCTGGGCATTCTTCCACTCCGGTCGCTGGAATGCGGGCACACCGTTCGAGATGGCCTCGACCCCCGTCATGGCCGAGCAGCCGGAGGCGAAAGCCTTCAGCACGAGCAGCAGCCCAAATGTCTCGCCGGTCGTCCAGCCGAGCTTGGTGAGGTCGCTCGCCGGGGGCAGCGGGGTGAGGAGACCACCCGATGAGGTGAGCGCATGGATGACACCCACCACGATCATGATCCCGAAGCCCGCGATGAAGAGATAGGTGGGTATGGCGAAGATCGAGCCAGACTCGCGCACGCCGCGCAGGTTCACGAACATGATGAGCAGTGTGCAGGCAACCCCCAGCGCAACGGAATAGGCACTGAGCGAGGGCGCTGCCGAGACGAGGGCGTCAATGCCCGCCGAGACGCTCACCGAGACGGTCAGCACGTAGTCTATCAACAGAGCACCGGCGGCTATCAGGCCAGGCCAGAGGCCGAGGTTATCCTTCGCGACGATATAGGAGCCACCGCCGCCCGGATACGCCGCGATCGTCTGGCGATAGGAGATGCCCACCACGATCATGAGCGCGGTGATCGCCAGGGCAATGATCAGGTTGGTCTGCAACGCATTCGTTCCGGCGAGGATGAGCACGCCGAGGGAGGCTTCGGTGGCATAGGCTACCGAGGAGATGGCGTCGGAGGAAAGGACGGCAAGCGCCTTCACCTTCGTCAGTCGCTCATGGATGCCCTGCTCGGTGGCCAGTGGCTGCCCGACGACGATGCGCTTGACGCGATTGAAGAGTCGCCCCATCGCCGTCTGCGGCTCGTCGGCCACCTCAGTGGCGCGCAGGGTGTCACCTTCCTCATCGGGACGGAAAGCGCGATTATGGCCGCGGCTGACTACGAGCATCGCATCATTGCCGCTGCCTATCAGCTTGCGCTGCTCGAAGGTGGGGCTGGAGATAGGTAAGATGGGATCTGAGTCGACCACCGGACGAGGTGTAGGCGGCGGTCCAGCCGTGGCAGATGAGACCTCGGCCTGCTCGTGAGGCTGCGAGCCCTCAAAGGCATTCATAGAACAAGCGGTGACCTTTCCTTGCGTGTCGCATAGGTGGCACGCGCGCCCTAAAGTGTACCACGGTTAAAGCCACGCGCAAGCCACAATGAGCCGGGTCATAGGCAAGGGAGGGGAGAGCGTGCCTGTGCCGAGATGGCCGCCTACCAGCGCGTCACGCATAGGTATGTCGGCCTACACGACCCTAGAGCGTGGCGAAGCCCAGGGCCTGACGCACCAGCCCGAGCACGAGCGGCGCCACTTCTTCGGGGGTGCGGGCATCGCCCGCCAGCAGATCAAACGCCTCGAAGCTGGTGAGCATGAAGAGCAGATCGAGGAGAGGATCGTCAGCGTCCGGAGCTGGCGCTGCGCGTGCGGCGGCCAGGCGCTGCAGCATCACCGTGAGGCCGCCACGCCGCCGGCCATCGAGGCCACGCAGGGTGGGCGCAAGCTCGGGATCCAGCGCCGCGACAGCGCGGAACCGGCGGATGACCAGCCGCTCGGCGCTCCAGAAATGGGCGAAGGCGCGCACGAGGGCTTCCAGCGCATCCAGCGCCACGGGCTGGCGAAAGGCGTCCTGCAGGCGCTCCACCAGCGCCCTCTCGGCGAGGCTCTCGCCCACGGCTTCGAGGAGCCTGGCTTTGGACTCGAACTGATAATAGACCGTCATGCGGGCGACGTTTGCCTTCTTGGCGACGGCCTCCATCGTGAAGCCGGAGAAGCCCTCGCCAGCAGCCAGCAGCGCGCGCGCCGCCGCGAGGATGCGCTTGCGGGTCTCATCCGTGCCTTCCTGTCGCCGGCCCAGCTGATAGGGGCGTGGGCTCATCTGCCAATACCTCTTCCCCCGGTGTCGCGACCCGCCATAACAGAGCCTTTCCCACCATGCTATCTCAAGCGAGGGCGAGGCGCAACTCGCCCCCCCTTGACAAATTGATTATACAGTATGTACAAATATATACGTCAAAGATATATCGTGAACTCGTCGCGACCATCCACTGTGGCTTGGTCACTCCGTCGCGACGGGAACCCGGGAAGGAGCGTCTTACCATGGCATCCCCACATGCGGCGATGCGGGATCTGCTCGCGGGCAGGGTGGCTGTCGTCGCCGGAGCCAGTCGTGGCATCGGGGCCGCTGCTGCCCGTGCGCTGGCCCAGGCGGGCGCGAGCGTCGTGCTGGGTGCTCGCGATGAGCGCGCACTGAGCGCGGTGGCCGAGAGCATTCGTGCGGCGGGTGGGCACGCGCTGGCCGTCCCCACCGACATCAGCGACCCGGCCCAGGCCGAGCGGCTCGTCGCCAGCGCGCTCGACGCCTATGGCCGACTCGACGTGGCCTATAACAATGCCGCGGGTGGGGGAACACGACCCACGCCACTGGCCGATATCGCCGTGGCCGACTTCGACAGCGCCATCGCCATCAACCTGCGCGGGATGTTCCTCGCAATGAAGCATGAGATTCCGGCGATGCTGGCCAGCGGGGGCGGCGCCATCGTCAACATGGCCTCCACCGCCGGGCTCAGCGCCGCGGCGGGCATGGGGCCCTATGTCGCCAGCAAGCACGGTGTCATTGGCCTCACCAAGACGGCTGCCATGGATTATGCCCAACGGAACATCCGGGTCAACGTGCTCGCACCGGGTCCCATCGGCACCGACCGGATCGCCGCGCTGCCAGAGGAGCATCGC
>DASWAC010000089.1:0-3880 GCA_036391335.1 Ktedonobacterales bacterium | reverse complement strand
GCTGGTCCGCGTGCTGATGCAGGGCGAGCATGTAGGGCATGTCGGCCTGATACACCCAGTTGAGCGCGCGCACCACACGCACGAGGTGGCGGGCGAGCTCGCGGGCCTCGTCAGCGGTGAGGCCACTCACGGCGGCGACGTGGCGGCGCGGGTGGAAATGCACCTGGTAGGGGTAGCGCGCGTACTCAGGCACGAAGGCCAGCCAGTGCTCGCCCGCGAGCACCGCGCGCGGTCCGTGGTCTTCGCGCACGGTTTCGGCGCACCAGGTGCAGCCCTCGCCGCCTTCGTGCGCCTGCCTGGCGGACTCCAGCTCGCGGCGCAGGGTGTCGGGCAGCACGGCAAGCCCATAGGCCTGGCCGTGAGGGTGGCGCTGTGTCTGGCCGATCGCCTCGCCATGGGTTTCCCAGGCCATCACGGTCTCATAGGTTCGGGCAAGCTGCCGGTGCACCTGTTGCCAGAGGTCCACCACCGCCTCGGCCTCAGCGTCGGTGAGGTCCGCAAAGGCGCGGTCGTGGTCCCGGCTGTAGATGAGGATAAAGCATTCGCCATCGGGTGGAGTGAGTGGCGGGAAGTCATTCGGGCGGATCCACGCGTTGACGCCTGGCGGCACACGCCCGCTGGTGATATCGGCGCAGAACGGGCACTCACCGGTGAGTTCGCGGCGACTCATGCGACTGGGAGTCTGAGCGAGCCAGACACTGGCGTGCGGATCCCAAATTAGCCGGTGAGGTGATCCGTGTGCAGCTGGTGCGCGAGGAGGCGTAGCAGTCATGTGAGGTCGCTCGCTTTTAGCATGCGGCCATGCGGGTGCCCCATCGCATGGGTTGGCCTGGAGCACGGACTGGCCGAGGATTGCATCAAGGGTATCACGCCAGCGCATCATGCACGGGGCCGGTACCGCCAGAATTACTATCACTGTTGCCACGCGTTAGGAAGAATTGAATACTTCTGGGCAGTGAGAAAGTTAGGGCTGGCAAGCGCCTATTCTCACCGCGCCGTGGATGCGCCTCTGGCTGCCAGAGGCGCATCTTCTCCCCACAGACCGAGGCCCGTCGTGCCGGCGGTGTGCCTCTAAGCGCACGGAAAGGAAGGGTTGTGGCGGGCCTGGGCTCTGTCACACAGCACGATGGCACGTAAGCGGTCGCGCACTGGCCTCCCTGTTCCCCCGACCAAAGAGGCGCTTCCCCTGATTCACGCGGGTGGCAACGTCGCTCGATGGGTAGAGCACTATTGGAAGAAGTTGCGCTTGCCAGCGGAGCAAGCCTATTACCTGGCGGTCACGGACGATCGAGGCGAGTTCTATCGCTGGACCGGGCGGCGGCTGAATTCGTATGCACTGGGCTGCTACTGCTATTATCCACTCGAATTCGCGCGAGGGAAAAGCCCACGCGCGCAGGTCGCGCTTACCGGTGGCCCAGCCGCGGCACAGTCTATCGCCCCGCATTTCGCGACGCCCTCAGCCATGCATGTGCCTACCCTGTGGGATGGGCTGCTCGACGAGCCCCTTGCCGCTGACTCAACTCTCATTCAGGTCTCGGGGCTGGACAGCGACTTCCGGCATATCATCTTTGTCGAGCCAGGCATGCACCCGGATGCCATCGAAGTCACCGTCGCCCACGAGCTGATCCATCTGGCCGACCGTGTCCAGGGACGCCTGCGCCGGCACCAGTGCCATGGCCGCGACGCGATCTCACGTGACGAGGCGGCGCTCACCGGGCGAGATATCGAGACGCTGGCTACTCAGCTGGAAGAAGAGACCGAGCGACGCCGGCGCATCCTGCGGCAGAAGCGCCCGTATCGGTATGTGTATTACTGCCGAAAGTGCGGCTTCGAGTATCCCCGTGTCGTGAAGGCACGCAAGCGTACCTCATGCGGGCGCTGCGACTCTCGATTTAACCGGGCGTTCGAGCTGGCATGCCGTCCGTTGGCGCCTGGCGAGGTCTACCATGAGCATGGACCCGCCATGGAGGCCATCGAGCAGTCGTAGGCTAGCTTGAAATCTCCAGCAGGTCGAGCAATCCATAGAGGTCACGCACGACGGGGCAGTCTAGCGCGACCCCTTCGTATCTGTTGCTGCGATCGAGCAGAATGCCGGTGATGCCCGCCGCCTTCGCGCCCAGGATGTCGAGCAGATATGAGTCCCCAATGTGCACGGCATAATCTGGGATCACATCAGCCCGCATCAGCGCCTCGCGAAATAGCGCTGGATCAGGTTTGGCATGGCGCACCGCCGCCGAGATGACGCTGATATCGAAGTAGGGCACGAGGTCGTGGTGGCGCATGATGAGCCCGAGGTGGACGCCCCAGTCTGAGATGATGCCCAGCTTCAGCTGATGCGCGCGCAGTGTCGCCAGTACCGGCTCGACATCGGGATAGAGCGCATAGCTGCCCGCGTGCTCGTAGCCGTCAACTACTCTGGTGAGGATCTCGGCAAATCGCGCCTCTGGGAGCTCACCAAGGCATCCCCTCATCAGTGAAGTGAAATAGAGCTCCCACACCCTGCGGATCGCCGCGTTGTCGCTCCACAGCTCGGGCTGTACCTTCCATTCCGCCATGAGCACACGCTCGGCTTCGTCCAAGCGCGCCTGCAGGCACGCTGGATCCACGCTCACCCCCGCGGACGCACAGAGGCTCGTCACGAGCTCAGGCACGGAGGGATGGGGCGCCAGCAACGTGAAGCCCGCGTCAAAGAAGATCGCCTGCACCGACTGGGGATGTTCGAGCACCGTCATGGAGTGACTGTCGAGCTTCACGATAAACTACCTGCCACCATTGACCGTAACCGCCTCATCAAATGTGCTGGCGAGCTTTTCCGCCTGGTCAGACGCGGTGAGCGCATCGAAGATCGCGTCGAGGTCCCCATCGAGCACGCGTGGCAGGTTGTGCACCGTCAGGCCGATGCGATGATCGGTGACGCGGTCCTGCGGGTAGTTGTAGGTGCGAATCTTCTCACTGCGGTCACCGGTCTGCACCTGTGAGCGGCGCGCGGCACCCAACTCCGCGTTGCGCTTCTGCTGCTCCAGATCCCACAGACGAGCGCGCAGCACCCCCATGGCCTTGGCCTTGTTCTTGAGCTGCGATTTCTCGTCCTGGCAGGTGACCACCAGACCGGATGGGAGATGTGTGATGCGCACCGCAGAGTCCGTCGTGTTCACACTTTGCCCGCCGTGGCCAGTCGAGCGATAGACGTCCACGCGGATATCCTCGGGGCGCACCTCGATCTCGATGTCCTCCATCTCTGGCAGGACGATCACCTTCACGGTCGAGGTATGGATGCGACCCTGGGCCTCGGTGGCGGGCACACGCTGCACCCGGTGAGTGCCACCCTCGTATTTCATTCGCGCATAGGCGCCCTTCCCATGCACCTCGAAGGTGATCTCACGAAAGCCGCCAACCCCGCTCTCGTTCGAGGTCATGACCTCGATTGACCAGCGATGGGCGTCGGCGTAGCGGCTATACATGCGGAAGAGGTCCGCCGCGAATAGGCCGGCTTCGTCGCCGCCAGCGCCTGCCTGGATGGTGACGATCGCATCGCGATCATCCATGACATCGCGCGGCAGCAGCGCGAGCCGGATTTCGCCGAGCAAGGCCTCCTCACGGGCGCGTAGTGTCTGCAGCTCACCATAGGCGAGTGAGCGCATCTCATCGTCGAGGCCTTCGGCGATCATCTGCTCGGTGGCGGTGATCTCCTGGCGCGCTTCGCGCCATGAGCGATACGAGCGCACGACGTTGTCGAGCGCCGCATGCTCGCGACCATAGCGCTGTAGGAGGCTGGGGTCGTGCAGGGTATCAGGGCTGGCCATCAGCTCGGTCAGCTCGTCGTAGCGGCTCTCAACCGCCTCAAGCTTGCGTTCCAGATCAGTCGTCGTCACGGGATGAC
>DASWAC010000088.1:0-3585 GCA_036391335.1 Ktedonobacterales bacterium | reverse complement strand
TACCTCATCGGCGATGGCGTCTCCCACCTCATCTGAATCCGTAAGAGACTGGGAGCCGGACGGTCGCGAGCTGGCGCCGCGCGGGCCAGAGGTCGCCGCGGCCAGGGTATGTAGACGGCTCGGCGTGAACTGCTGCGGTAGCTGCACGGCTTCGTAGGGTCGAGTCGCGCTGGGGTCATCCTCAGGAGAATAGGTCTCGACCTCATCACTCAGCACGGGAAGCTCTAATGTATCATTCACCGCCGGCAGCGGGTTCGTTGCGTATGAGGGCTCGATGGCGTCGGCCTGTGAATCTGCCGTGCCCGCCTTCGCCTTGCCTTTGGATGCCATGAGATACCGTCCTCTCCCGGTGACTGCCACGCTGTGTGCACAGTAGTCCTATCGGAGGAAGCATACGTCGCGCCTAGGAGCCGTTGCTGAGCCCTCATCTCCCTGTGTATCTCGCGCGAGCGCCCCAAACAGCCCTTTTGGGCTAAGGGACAAATCTCCTATCGCAGGCCGCCAGGGCCCCTCATTATGATTTCGCGGCGTGTCGCGCCGCCGCGGTGAGGAATTGCTCCAGCGCTTGCCCGGCGTGGGTGGCGATATCGGTGCGCAGTGCGTAATAGGTCAGCCGGTCGCGCACGATGAGGTTCACCAGGCCGGCGGCGCGCAGCTTCACCATGTGGTGCTTCGTGGTCGCTTTGGTCAGGCCGACCTCATCGGCGAGCTCAGTCAGGTACTTCTCGCCACCCGCCAGCAGACCCAAAATGCGCAGACGCGACTCGTCGCCCAGGGTGAGGAAGAACTGGAGCAGCTCCTCACTGGGCTGGCGCGGATCGTGGCGCACCTCGCCGGGATGCAGCACCTCGCGCTCGATGGGAATGCAAAAGGTCAGGGTGCCATGCGCGAAGTGATAGAAGACGGCGGGGCCGCAGAAATAGCTGGGCGCGAAGACGATGCGCCGCAGGCTGGCGGGTCGTTGCCACTGCACACCCCGCATGGTCTCCTCGACGAAAGGCTCGCTGGCAAGCTCCTGGCGCCGCTTGTTCAGCAGCTCCGCGTCACGCTGCTCGGCTTCGTTGACCTTGGCGCGCTCTTGCGAGAACACAGCTTTGTCCCACACCGCCAGCGCGTCGGCGATCTCGCGGCGTGTCGTTGCGGGATCTCGCAACATGCCCTCGACCTGTGGCCGCATCTCAGGAGGATAGCGCTCCAGCAGCTGGCGCAACGCGACACCGGGCGTAGTTGGGTCTCCCACCTCAGCCAGCGCCTTGATCATGAGGTCGTGCCAGTCCAGCCCCAGACCATCCTGGTCGAGCAGCGCCTCGATCAACAGGTGCGGCTCGATGGCTCGCAGCCACTTGATGAAGCTCGCGGTGGTCCGGGGCTCTGGGGCCAGTCGCACCAGCGAGAGCAGTGTCCCCGAGAGCGAGTGTGGGCGGTCGTCGCCGAGCACCCGGCCCAGACGCTCCAGCGCTTGAGGGTCCCTCGCGTTGACGCGGGCGCGGGCGCGCTCGATCCATTCGGTGCCGATGTCATAGTCGGCATAGCTGTAATCCGGGGAAGCGAGCACGATATGCACACTCAGCAGCAGGTCATAGACCTCACACGCGAGGATCTCAATCTCAGGAGGTCTCCCGCGCCGCAAGTCACGCGCCAGCGGCGGACCTAAACGAGTGTGGCTCACGCGTCTGCCCTCACACTAAAGAACGGTCAATAGCTCAGCATCGCCGTCGGTGATCGCCAGGGTATGCTCGAACTGTGCCGATCGGGAGCCGTCGGCAGTGCGCACGACCCAGTGGTCGGGCATGAGGCGCGTGGCATAGTCACCCGCATTGATCATGGGCTCAATGGTAAAGACCATGCCAGGCCGCAGCTCCACGCCGGTGCCGGGCTTGCCATGATGGAAGACGTATGGCTCTTCGTGCAAGTTACGACCGACGCCGTGGCCCGTGTATTCACGCACGACGCCGAAGCCCGCTGCCTCGGCATGCCGCTGGATGACGGCGCCGATATCGCCGAGGTGGTTGCCCGCGCGCGCCTGGGCAATGCCAAGGTCCAGGCATTCTCGGGTGGTGTCGATCAGCTTTTGTGACGTCGCATCGATCGTGCCAACCCCGCAGGTGACGCAGGAGTCGCCCACCCAGCCACGATAGATGACGCCGATATCCACGCCGATGATGTCGCCGTCCTTGAGCACCTCGGTCGTGCTGGGAAAGCCGTGGCAGATGATGTCATTGGTAGCGACGCAGATCGTCGCGGGAAAGGGAATGCGGCCTGGCTCGCCCCGGCGCGCGGCCATAGCTCCATAGCCTTTATAGATGGGCAGGGCGCCTTGCTTGCGAATGAAGGCCTCGGCGCGCTCGTCGAGCTCGGCAGTGGTGACACCAGGCTTGATCAGCGGTCGCAGCTCTTCATAGGTCTCAGCTACGATGCGCCCTGCCGCGCGCAGCCGGTCGATCTGCTCGCGGGTCTTGATCAATATTGCCATACGGCGTCACTCCTTCGCCAAGTGTATCATTCGCGAAAGATTGTACGCATTCACGGCGCATCTTGCCAATGGACGTGCTCAGAGTGCCTGACAGCCTAGGCGCCGTTGCGCTTCGTGGCTTCCTCTTTGGCGCGCGCATACGCGTCTTGTCCCATCAGCATGGCGGCGTTATACCGCTCATAGAGCCGGTCCAGCAGGGGGAAGAGGCGCTCTTCCGCGCGGCGGCGCAGATCATTGCCTTCCTCATCCTTGCCCTCGACAGGCTGATTTGGCAGTGGCGCGAAGAGCAGCGTTGCCGTGGCGCCGATCAGCGCGCCGAGCATGAGACCCGCCCAAAAGCCAGAACGCTTCTTTTCCATTGTGCTCTCACCCTTCAAGTCGGCCGGCGCATGAAATACTCTCCCGGCGTTAACCAGGACGAGCCAGCGCCACCTCTCGTGACAGCATATGCCACACGGGGCATGCCGAGCGCACTCGACGACGCCGGTGCCCGGCGGGATTGTGTATTGGCGGCAAGCGTGCTACCATGAGGTATTCTGTCTGACCGGTTGGCTTTTGGCGCTCCATGGCGTGAGTGCGCCCACCAGCCAGACGCGAAGTGGGGTAGCGCTCGCCTCATTGAGCAAGGGCGCTGTGCGCGAAGGGGGGACGTGATGACTCGCCAGTACATGCGGGGTGGGGGCACTTGGCCACCGCTTATCTTCCTGGTCATCGGCATGCTGGTGGCGCTTGCCGGGTGCGATGCCGGCCCCACCACTGCCAAGGTGAGCACACCCACCGCGAAGACTTCGACCAGCAGCACTGGAGGGGCCATCGGTGGCGCTCAGATTACCCAGCCGTTCGTGCGCAGTGTCACGGGCGGGCAGTGTTTTTCCGGCACGGGCACCAACAAAGGCAAAGCGGCCTTTGGCTTCCCCACGCGTGACACCTCGACTGCCGCACTCTCTTTTAGCCTGGGACCGCTGACCGATGGCCTCTCACCGGGTCAGGAACACAACAAACCCTATGCGGGCGCGGGCAGTTACGACAATATCGGCATCGTGGTGCGCCCAGAGAGCGGGTCACCCCTGATCGGCTATGGCACCGTCACAGTGAATAGCGACCTGCGCTCC
>DASWAC010000087.1:0-2633 GCA_036391335.1 Ktedonobacterales bacterium | reverse complement strand
CTTGCCATCACCTTGGCTGGGTGCGGCGTTTCAACGCGCCAGCCAGGAGCAGCCTCTCAAGAGGTACAGCAGAGCTCATACACCCCAGTGAACATTCGAGGGGAAGTGAGTCGCGTTGGCTTAAGCAAGCCAGAGGATATGTGCGGTGAGATGTTCGTAGCTGATGTGGTGGTTGGGACTCCGCTGGCGACGAGGTGGAACACCCCTGATGGCACGGTTCCCTTAGCTGCTGCCAGGCAAGGGCCTGAGGAAGTCACCAGGCAGGGTTATCTGATCTACAAGATGGTCCAGTTTACCAAGATGACGGTCCTTCAAGACCACCGACCAGCGCCCACCAAGCAGTTTGTCACGCTTGGCGGGCAAGTGGGTCAGGACCGTTACGTGATGGATGGCGAGCCCCAGCGCACACCTGGCCAGCACTATGTGGTCGTGTTTGATCGTCCCAGCACGATTCCGCATCCCTTCGTTGGAAAGACGATGTTGCTTGCCCACGCGTATCTAGTCGACGCTCAGGGAATGGTGCACTTCTTAAACGCCCCAGGTCCTGGCGATAAAGGCCCAGGCCCCTTTGCTCCACCGGTGCTGTTGACGCTCGACAGTTTGAAGCAAACCCTCGCTGCCTGCAAGTGATCGTACGAAGCGACATCCAGTACGAGCAGTGAGGTCCCCTCCCCACACGGTTGCGGAGGGGATTTGCATGCTGCGCCGGGATTGGGAAGCACCGCTGCTAGCTCTTCGCGGGCGTCGTGCCAGCTGGCTGGGCGTCGTGCGCCTCCGGCGTGGCGGGCTCGCTGGCGGCAGGCTCCTCCACGAAGAGGCTATTCGACACGACTCCGCGTACCCCCGGCACCTTGAGCGCCGCCTCGCGCGCCGCGTGATAGGCCTTGCGGTCGGGCACCACGCCGTGCAGCTCCGCAAGGTCGTGCTCCATCAGCACGGTGAGGTCGCCCAGGCCCTTCTTGGCAAGGCTGTCTTGCACCTGCTGCTGGAGGCGCTCGCTATAGACCACATAATCGGCCACTTCGAGCACGCCTGGGGTGCGCTCCAGCTCGGCGCGAGCGGCGTCGCCGGTGGAGGTCAGCTCCGCGTGCCCGTAGATCGCCACGCGACCCACCACCGTCTCCACGATGATATCGTGGCGCTGGCGCAGCGTCGGCACGCTCACGTCGAGCGCCTGCTTGGCCAGCTTCTCGACCAGCTTGTCGGGCACAAAGATCGGCTGATGAGCCAGCTCCTCGGGCGAGATGCGCAGATCCAGCACCGCCTCGGCCTTCGTCCCTTGCTCCACATAGGCGCTCAGGGTCAGCAGATCGATCGGCACGACCACCGCGGTTTTCTCGATGCGCCGCAGCTGTGTCGTCTCGCGCATCACCACCACGTGCGAGACATATTCCTGGGTCTCGCCCTCCGGCTGCACCGCCCGCACACCCAGCAGGTTCGCCCCGCTGCTGGCGGCGCCATCGTTCGCGATGAGCCCCAGCACCGTCTGCGCGGTCACCGTGATCGCGTGATCAGGCGCGCTGAGTGGCGCCGGACCGGCTGCCGCGCCCATCACCTGCCAGCCGGCCTCGGTGGCCGAGAGCAGCAAGGTGTCATAGATGGCGTGGTCTGGCCCCAGGGGCTTCTCAGACTTGGGCGGCCAGTGGCCGGCGGAATCCGTCTCGGCGCCACGCAGCGCCAGATAGCGTGCGGTACCGTTGAGTGAGGGCATCGGGTGTCATCCTTCCGCAGCGGGCGAAAGAGGAGGGTATCAAAACCATTGTAGCCGGTCGGGCGAGCTGGCCGCCACCTTCAAGACGCGGCAGGCGGTCGCGAGGTTGCGCGCCTCAAGGCTTTGTCGCGTGCAGGACAATCCAGCGCTGGAAGCCCTTGCCGCTGACATCCATGCTCAGCGCCTCACGCACCCGCAGCCCGGCGCCTTCTAGCAGGGCGCGAGCTTCTTCCACAGTGTAATACGCGAAGTAGCGCTCTGGGTCAGGCAGGTCAGGGGAGTGGCTATGCTGATAGCGCTCCATGCGCTCCACGAGGTCGTCATCGCGCCGCTTCAGCAGCACCGTGACCGGCGCGCCCGGCCGGGCCACCCGCGCCAGCTGGGCCACCGCGCGCGGCGCCACCGCTGGGGGCAGGTGCAGCAGTGAGGCAGAGCACCACACGCCACGGCAGCACGCCTCGGGCAGCTCCAGCCGTCGCAGATCCATCAGCGCGTAGCGGATGGAGCCCTGCGGGAGCCGCCGCGCCGTCCGCGAGATCGCCTCATCGAGCATACCCTGGGAAAGATCAACGGCCAGCACCGGCGCCCCACTGGCGGCCAGGGCTCGCGCATCGCGGCCCGCCCCACAGCCCGCGTCGAGCACGGGGACGAATTGCAGATAGTCTTCGAGCGAGATATCATCGCCCGCTCGGCCAACCTCGGCGAGCGGGGCCGATGTACTGAGGGTGTCGAGGAAGCGGGCCATGTGCTCCTGCCACTCAGGGAGCTGGCTTTCGTTGCGCTCGGCATAATTCGCCGCGACGCGATCATAGGTGGCGATGGTGCGCTCCACCGCTTGCGGAAATGATTTGGGCTGATCCTGACTCACAGCGCTGCCTCTGGAGGAATGATAACCGGATGACCACGGCTCAGTGTATCACGC
>DASWAC010000086.1:0-2034 GCA_036391335.1 Ktedonobacterales bacterium | reverse complement strand
GTGAGACATCCGCCAGGGTGACACTGATGCGCGCCTCGGGTGGCAGGCTTGTCCCCGGCGGGGCCAAGAGCGTGCAGGCGATGTGCCCCATGCGCTCAGCCACCTCATCTGGCGCCGGCGAGGTCGGCTCTGGCGGGCGATTGCCGCGCGGCTGGCCCGCAATGAGGCGCTGGACCTCCTGACGCGCATTGTCCTCGCGCACGCCCACGTCTTGCAGCACAGCTGCCGCGATGCCCTCGCCCTCACGCACGAGCCCCAGCAGCAGATGCTCTGTGCCGATGTAATGGTGGCTCAGACGTCGCGCCTCCTCGATGGCCAGCTCGATCACCTTCCTGGCGCGTGGCGTCATGCCGACCTCGCCAACGACACCCCCGCCGCTTTGGCCAATAATATGCATGACCTTCGTGCGGATCATCTCCGGCGCCGCGCCGAGATTTGTCAGCGCTTTGAAAGCGATGCCATCCGGCTCATCCAGCAGGCCCAGCAGCAGGTGCTCGGTCCCCATATAGTTGTGGCCCAGACGCTGAGCCTCTTGCTGCGCATGGCTCATCACACAGCGCGTCCGCTCGGTGAACTTGTCGAAGCGGTCTTGATCGTGTGCGCCAAGCAGTGAAGATGAAAATGCGCTTTGCGCGTGCTGGATGAGTGATGGGCGAACGGGATCAGCCGAAGACTCACTCGTCTCGTGCGCGGCGAGGGTGGCCAGCGTCGCCTCGGTGGCCCGGTTGAGGGTCACGCCCAGGCTCGCTAACACGCCAGCCGCGATGCTCTCACCCTCGCGCAGCAGCCCGAGCAGCAGATGCCCGGTGTCTACCACGTCTTGCCCATATTGCCGCGCCGCCTCCATCGAGAGCTCGATGACACGCCGAGAGCGTGGGGTCAGCCCGATCTCGCCAAGCACAGTGCGGTCGCCACGCCCAATGATGAACTCGACCGCGTTACGCACTCTGTCCGAATCGAGACCCAGCCTGCTGAGCACTCGTGCGCTCACGCCGTCCACGCGAATGAGGCCCAGCAGCAGATGCTCGGTCCCGATATAATTGTGGTTGAAGCGAAGCGCCTCTTCCTGGGCGAGCGAGAGGGCGCGCCGGGCCTGCTCGGTGAATCGGTCGAAGTGGTCAGGCATGGAGTGGAGTCCTTCCCTCGCCAGCGGACACTCAAGCCACCTCCACTATGCGCAGGCTGTGCCGCTCAGGTCAAGCAGGCTGCCGAGATGTGGCCGCGCCAGCCGGCGCCCGAATGAGCCCCGACGAGTGTGATCTCTAGCGCGGTGGCATGACCATGGCCGGCGGCGCTAGCACATCAGCTGCGGTGGCGGTCTCCGCAGCCGTGCGGCCGAGCAGGCGGCGCAGCAGCTCGAGATAGCGCTGGCTCATCGCTTCCCAGTGATAGGGAGCATAGTCGGCGGCGGCATTCGCGACCAAGCGCTGGCGGAGCGCCTGATCGTTGTGGAGCGCGATGATGGCCTCGGCGAAGCCGATGGGATCCTCAGGAGCGCAGAGCATCATGGACTCCGGACGAAACATCGAGACGATTCCGGCGGTCCGCGCCGCGATGATGGGACGCTGCATCCAGGCAAGCTCATAGGCCTTGGTGGGCAGCACCAGCTCGGCGAAGCCATCGAGGCGATAGGGGATGATGCCCGCGTCGCAGTTGAGGATGACATCCACGATCTTGTCGACCGGGCCGGGATCGGTCCAGGTGATGGCCTCGGCCACGCCAAGCGCCTCGGCAAGCTCTTTGAGCTCCGGGATCGTCTCACCACGCCCCTGAATGGCCAGGCGCAGGTGCGGGACCGTTTGTCGCGCCAGCGCGAGGGCCCTGATGGCAAAGTCGAGGCCATTGCGATGGGCAGCCGTGCCCCAATAGGCCACGGTGAAATTTTCGGCTCCCCGGTCAAATGGCGCTGCAATGCGACGCTCAGGTGGGAAGATATCGGGGTCTGCGCTGTTGAGGATAATCGTCATCTTCTCGGGCTTCACGCCACGCTTGAGCAAGAGCTGCTCGAAGGGCCAGCCCACGGTGATCACGTGG
>DASWAC010000085.1:0-3029 GCA_036391335.1 Ktedonobacterales bacterium | reverse complement strand
GCAAGCTCAATCTCGGCTTCTACATCGCCTGGGCCGTGGCGGCGCTCATGGCGCTCTTGTTCTTGCCAGTCGTCTTCGGCGTCAAGGAGCCCCGCCGGCTGCCTGGCGTGGTGAAGCATCAGCGCTACTCCTTCGCCGAATATTGGCGCGGGCTCACCGATGACCCACAGGTGTTGCGCTACTTCCTTGCGATGTTCATCCTCACCGCGGGCATCTCAGCCATCACGCCGTTCATCGCCATCTATGCCGTGAAGGCCCTCCACTTCTCAGATGACGCAGCCATTCTGGCTCCGCTGGTCATCCTCCTCTCCACGGCGCTCTTTGTCTGGCCATTTGGCGCGCTGGCCGACCGAGTCGGCCTCAAGCGGACGTTTACGATTGGGATCGTCTTGATGGCCACGGCGGCCATTGCGGGTATCTTCGTGCGCGATCATACCGTTTTCTATGCGGTGCTTGCCTTAGCGGGCGTGGGCAACGCGGCGCAAATCTCGGCGGCGTATCCCATGCTCACGCGCATCGCCAACCCCGACCAGATGGGCCTCTACACGGGCATCCTCTACGGCGTCACCTCAATCGTAGGGCCTGGCATGGGCGTCATCGCGGGGGTCTTGCTCGACCGATTTGGCGCTCAGGCGCTCTTCCCACTGGTGGCAGCGCTCTTCTGTGCCTCGCTCATCCCGCTCGCGTTCCTCCAGCTGGAAAAGTCGAAGGCGGCCATCGCACTGGCCGAGCTCAAGGCGCGGCAGGCGCAAGCGGCCGCATGACCGCTGTCAGATATCCGCACGAAGATGCTCCGGCGCCCCGTCACGGCCGTCCTTTTTCGTGCGCTGACAACCTATCGTGTGCTATATTCTTCTATGTGCGGATACGGGTTCCGCAAAAAGAAAAGTATGGAAAGGATGGCACACCCATGCGCGCACTCTGTTTCGTGCGCTTGACTGGTGATTCCACCAATTTCCGCGCTTGCCACGCAGAGAGGATGCCTGTCCAAAGAGGCTTCTAGCTCACCTCCCTTTGGCAAGCGCGGCATGCGGAAATCGCAGTGACCGCGCTATTTCTTTGCCCAAAAGAGGGGGATTTCATGTTTGACAGCACGTTGATGCAGTCGCTCGGCTGGACCGATGAGCGGCTGATCACACTGGCTATTGAAGCCGCCCATCACCTGTCCTCATTTGGCTTGCAGCGCGAGGCCGTGCTGGTTTGGCTCGATCAGGTAGCGGCACATCCGGCGCGATTCCTGGGTGATCCAGCGCTCGCGCCGCTTGCCGAGGCCTATGTGGAGCTAGCGCTTGTGGAGGAGACCACGCTCAGCGCCTAGCCCATAGGCTGAGACGAGGCCCGCGGGCATGTGGCGGGCCTTGCCTGCTCGCGAGCGCCGGTGTATACTCGCAAGAGTGTCTTGTCGCCACACCGTCGCAAGGGACGCCCCGCCGGGCGCGCGAAGGGCGATGCTATATAGGGAGTCGAGCGCCAGATGAAGGTAATTTTGCTGAGTAATGTCGCCGGGCTGGGTAGTGAGGGCGAGCTCAAGGACGTCGCGGACGGGTATGCGCGCAACTATCTGCTGCCCAAGAACTTCGCGACCCCAGCCACGGCTGACAGCATGCGCACCCTGCGCGAGCGCCTGGAAAACGAGCGCCGACGCAAAGCCAAGCTCGAGGCCGAGCAGAAAGAGCTGGCCGCGAAGCTCGAGGCAGTCACGCTCAAGTTCGCCGTGCGCACCGGCACGGGTGGCCGCCTCTATGGCTCAGTCACCAACCAGGATATTGCCACTGCCCTTGCCGAGCAAGAAGGTGTCGCGATAGACCGCCGCACCATCCACCTGCAAGACCCGCTGCGCCGCCTGGGCTCCTATGAGGTGCCGGTGCGTATCACGACGGACCTCGAGCCCAAGCTGAAGATCGAGCTCATCGCCGCGGGCGAGGCCGGCGCCTGAGGCCGGACCACACGAGCGCGCCAGACCGCCGCACGCGGTGTGCGGCGGTCTTGTGGTGTCTTGCGATGTGTCCCTCCGGCTTGACAAGCTGACGATCATTGCGTAGTCTTGTGCACATCAGGGTCAGGGCGTCACGTGGGACTCGATGAGCGTGACGCGCGTTCTATGAGGGAACGCTAGGCGCGGATGGATGCGCGATGGGGGCGAGTGTCGTGCCTTGCCATCACAGGCCTAATCGAGGAGTCATTGCGCCATGTCCACCTCGCGCCTCATTTCGCCGCCCGCCGCCACCGACCGCCATGCCGCTCTGCGCTGGCTGGTCATCGCACTCTTGGCGGCCCTATTTGCTGCCATGCTGCTCGCACTCACACCCACGTCGGCCCACGCCGCCGGCCTGCTGGCAGCCATCGCGGTCTAGCCCTCGCGCGGGGCAAGTCTCTCGATCCACGCGGCGAAGGCTCCCAGGAATTGCGTCAGGAATTCGCGCGTGCTCTCGTTGGTGAGCACACCCGCGGTGTCGAAGAGCTTCGCTGCGCCACCGACATACGCCTCAGGCTGTGGCATCGTCGCCACATTGACGAACACCAGCGACTGCCTAAGGTGATGATTCGCGCCAAACGCGCCCATGGCTCCCGGCGAGACGCTCACCACTGCGCCCGGCTTGCCATCCCAGCAGTTCTTCCCATAGGGACGCGACGCCACATCAACCGCGTTCTTCATCGCCGCCGGCATCGAGCGGTTGTGCTCAGGCGTGACGAAGAGGTACGCCTCGGCAGCTTTGATGCGCTGGCGGAAGGACACATAGTCGGCAGGTGGATTCCCACTGTCGTCGTAGTCCTGATTGTAGAGCGGAAGCTGCCTGATCTCGACGATTTCCAGCTTGAGCGACGCGGGAGCGAGCTCCACGAGCGCTTTGGCCATCTTCAAGCTGAAGGCCTCTTTTCGCAGGCTCCCCACAATCACAGTGACATCCCTTGCCATGGTGCGACCTTTCTTGCGGCTTGAGAAAGAAGTGCGCGAGCTAGAGGGAGAGCTACAGGGCTCCTGAAGCGCTCCTCAGTCTAGTACCACCGCATAGCATCCGTCAACACAG
>DASWAC010000084.1:0-1928 GCA_036391335.1 Ktedonobacterales bacterium | reverse complement strand
CCACGCACGATCACCAGCTCGCCCGGCCTGATCGCCAGACTCACCCCGCGCAGCGCATGCACGACATTCCCACCGCCGCGAAAATCTCGCGTGATCTGCTCAGCCTCAGCGACATACTGTGTCTCGATCGCGATTGCCATCATTTGCCCTCCTCTTGCCCGGTCCCGTTTCCGTCCGCCGGCCACAGCTCGACGTGGTGGTCGAGGATGCGCACGTCGGCGCGCCCGTTGAAGGGGATCTTCTCGATAGCCTCGCGTGGCAGCTGCAAGCGACCCACCCGGTCGATCAGGATGGACTCCGCATGCGTCTGCGCCGAGAGGCCGATGACCGCGCTGGCCCGGCCATCACCTACGCCCGCCAGGGTTCCCTCACGACGCACCGTCTCCGTGCTGGTGCGCCCGTCACGGATGGCGATGGTGCGGTCCACCAGGGCCGCGATGGCGGGATCATGCGTCACCGTGATGATGGTGAGGCCGAGCTCGCGGTTCAGGTCACGAAGCAGGGTCACGATGGAGGCCGCCGTCACCGAGTCGAGCTCGCCGGTCGGCTCATCCGCCAGCAGCAGCTGGGGACCGTTGGCCAGCGCGACGCCGATGGCCACGCGCTGTTGCTCGCCGCCCGAGAGCTGGTGAGGGCGCTTGTGGGCCATGCCCGCGAGTCCCACACGCTCCAGCAGCTCGTGCGCCCGCTTCCCGCGCCTGAACGTGCCGATGCCACCCAACATCTGCGGCAGGGCGAGGTTTTCGGCGACGGTGAGCTCGGGAAGCAGATTGCGCCCGCTTTGCTGCCACACGTGCGCTGTGACGAAGCCGCGATAGCGCGTGCTCTGGGCATCGCTCAGCCGGGTGAGATCGAGATCGCCCACGACGCAGCGGCCCGCGCTGGGGGTGTCGAGCGCGCCGATGATGTTGAGCAGGGTGCTCTTGCCGGAGCCGGACGCCCCGACCAGCGCGACCATCTCACCCTGATTGACTTCGAGGTCCAGCCCTTGCAAGGCCACCACTTCGAGATCAGCAACTTTATAGATTTTGACCAGGTTATCACACCGCACGAACGCCATGGTGAAAGGCCTCCTTGACCCGCTCTAGTCTTGATTCAGCCGCAGACTCTCGCTGAGCGAGGCGCGTGAGACCGATACCGTGGTGATCAGGATCGCCACCGCGCAGATGACCGCGAGGGTGCCAAAGGCGATGCCGAGCCACTCCGGCGGCAGGATGACATGCGCAGGCGGCACGTCCGGCTGGGGTCCATTGCTCGTGCTGATGTTGGCCACCAGCGAGGTGAAGACCAGCGCGGGCAAGGTAGCGGTGGAGAGCACGAAGCCCAGTAGTGCGCCGATCACCAGCGCCGAGACATAGACGATGCCTTGCTCCCACAGCAGCATGTTCAGCACCTGGCGCGGCGTCGTTCCCAGCGCCCGCAGCACCGCGAAGCTGGTCAGGCGGCTGTTCGCGTTGATCCATGAGGCGGTCAGCACGCCGATGAGCGCCAGCACGAGCGCTACTGCCGCGCCCAGGCCCAGCGTGCCGATGATGTTGAGCTGCAAGGGATTGCTGATGATATCGCCTTGCTGCTGCCGCCGGTCGGCCATATCGGTGACGGCCAGGGTGCCGCCGTTGAGTGCCGCCCGCACCGTCGCCAGTGAGCCCGGATCGTCGTCCGTGCGCAGCCAGATCGTGGTGGGCGCCGGTCCCGAGCTCGTCGCCTTGAGATCCTGCTTATAGATCGTGGTGAAGGTCTCATAGTCTGCCAGGAAGCCGCCGCTCGCGCTATTGGGGCCATAGATGTTCCCTGCCTCGTCGAGCACGGGAGGGACATGGGCGACATGAGCTACCGCGATGAAGTTGATCTGACTGTTGCGATCCTGATAGGCCAGACTGAACTTGCCGTTCTCTTGGAGATGCAGATTCTGCCAGAGAGCGTCATCC
>DASWAC010000083.1:0-2458 GCA_036391335.1 Ktedonobacterales bacterium | reverse complement strand
CTCGGCTGTCTTACGCGTGGCCGCACGCTTGCGCGGGGCCTTTGCGGGGGCCGGTGTCGCCTCGCCCACGGCCATGGTCACTTCGCCGGGCGCGGCGGTGGCGCGGCGGGTGCGTCGTGGCTTGGGCGTAGGCTCAGGCTGCTGATTATCGGAAGGTTGGGTGAGATCGTCGGAGTGTGGCACACAGGCCTCCATGCAAAAACGGAACAGCTAGAGATAGCGCACCTTGCGCTCTTAGTGGCTGTTAGGGTAAGAGACTGAAAGGGTAAATGAGTGGCGCTCCCTAGAGTGCGCGACGCGAGAAACACCTGGTGATCAGGCTGCTGCGCCAAACGGATGTGACTGTCAGGTGTCACCATGATTCGCAGGGCCAAAACGAGGGCATATCGCGATGACATGCCGCAGCGGCTACCACTCAAAGTGGCTCATGGAGCCCGCACCACGCGGGCCACAGGACACACACGGTGCATCGGTGAAGGTCCTCTGCGTCCCTGGCTGCGTGAGACGTGGCAGGCGACTCCGCAGACCCGCAAGAAAATAAGGGGGACGCATTTCACTGATGCGATTCGGCAAAGAGGTGCTCAGCCACTCTTTGGCACGCCGTTGCCAAAGGGGCATTGACCACTCTGGGCAACTCACTACCTCCTACGTGTGAGGGAGGCTCTCCGTTACACCTGTAACCTGCCCTAGCTATTCGCGTATGCATAGGGAGGGTTGGAAGCACGGAGACCGAGTGCTTTGCGCCTGGAGGAAGTATAGCAATAATCGCGGCAGGATGTCCAGCATTCGGTATTCTCGGTGCACTGGCTCGCTCATCCGCCCGCCGCGCCTGCCATCCGTGGCCGCTTGCCTCACACAAGCGAGTGTGATAGACTCCCGCGCGGAAGGACTCGAGTCCTGTAATCCAGATGACATCCCGGCAGGTCAGGAGAGATAGATGGACCCCAACACCCAGTATTACCCCCCACCCGCCTATGGCCCACCCCCGCGACGCGACGACACGCCCGTGGTCGTCGAGGCCATCGCCTCATTCTTCTCGCTCTATGGCATTGGCTGGCTCATGGCGGGCGAGACGACGACCGGGCTCATCTTGCTGGTGGCCGGCCTTGCCTGGGGCGCGATCATCGCAGGCAGCGGCATCGCGACCGCAGGTCTGGGGTTCTGTGTCACCTTCCCGCTGCACATCGTCTTTATGGCGCTGACGATCACGCAGCTCAACGCCCGCCTGAAGGCACGCGGCAGATAACCCAGGCTGGCAACGGCATCGGGGATGAGCGGCCAGAGAGCCTCACCCCCGGCTGCGCAGGTCGTCCGCTACGCTCGCTGGGGCTCGCTCCTCGCTGCGCTCGCGCGTCCTCACTCCCCTCCCACACGCGGGGAGGGCGCCTTGTTGTCCGGCAGCCGCTAGGCGTCGGCGCTATCGAGCTCGTTTTCCGCCTCGACGTTGAGCTCGTGCGGCTCGGCCCACTGGCGAGCACGCCGGGCTTGCCACATGCTGCCAGACGTGGGCGGATCCATCCGGAAGACGCTGATATGCACCGGCGTCCCTTCGTAGACCAGCGCGTTCCCATGCAGGGCGGCATCCCCCAGGCGGACATCCTCACCCATGGCGGCGGAGGCAAATACCTCGACCTTGCCAGCGTGCGCCGCCTCATCGAGCAGGCCCTGCGCCTTGTCGCGTGCGGGCGCCTCAGCCGCGTCGCGCTCCCGCGGATCCAGCGCGTCAGCCGCGAAGCTGCGCATCAGCCGTGGCCAGAGCGCCTTGGCCGTGCCCGCCTGATCGAAGATCTCCGCGCCGACAATCGTGTCGCCGATGGCCGCGACAAAGCCCACCGCACCCTCGGGATAGGTCAGCGACTCGGCATAGTCATGCACAACGGCGGCTTTCGCGGCATAGACATCATGGAGTGAGCTAGTGGGCGAGCTGACGCCCTCGCTGACCAGCTTCTCTTGCACCATGTCCCATACCACGCCTTGATCCGACGTATGCCGCCCACCCGCCCGCAGACTATCCGTCACCGAGAAATGCTTCGCATAGCGCATGCGGGCCATCATGGCCTCGCCAGAGCGAAACTCGTGCTGATAGCTCCACCGGCCCTGCTCGACACAGCTCACCGGGAGCGTGACCTCACCCTGGCCGACGAGATAGCTCGCGTTGGCGATGCGGTTCTGCAGCCCGCCGATGACCTCCTCGCCATCGAGCACCAGCACAGGCGCGGCGCTGACACTGCGCAGGCGCAGCCCCGGCACCGACGCGCCAGGCAGCTCGAGCACCTCCACCTGGCCGGCGCGCAGGGCGTCTTCGAGAGTGGCATAGCTGAGCCGATGCTCATCAGATGCCACACGCTCACGCACAGGATAGATCGTCAGCCGCCCGTGGCGGATGCCCTCATCCACTGCGACGGCGCCAATGCGTGTCTTTACTGACTCACTTGCCTGAATCGTAGCCATGTGAATG
>DASWAC010000082.1:0-8180 GCA_036391335.1 Ktedonobacterales bacterium | reverse complement strand
TGGTGTGCGCCCGCAGTCGATCCCCGACTGGCTGGGGCTGGTGGGCGATGCGGCTGACGGCTTCCCCGGCATCCCGGGCTGGGGTGAAAAATCCGCGGCGGCCGTGCTGGCAAAATACGACCACCTTGAGGCGATCCCCGCAGATCCGCACACCTGGGGGCTCTCGCCCAGCCGCGCGGCGAGGCTAGCCGAGAGCCTGACGCAGCACAGGGCTGAGGCGCTGCTGTTCCGAACTCTGGCTACGCTGCGCGAGGATATGCCAGTGAAGGAAACGCTGGCCGATCTGGAATGGCAGGGAGCCTACGAGCGGCTGAAAGAGGTCTGTCACCAGCTGGGCGATGAAAAGTTCCCTGGGCGGGTTCCGAGGTGGCGCAAGAGATGAATCCGGCAGCGCAATGACACCGGAAAGGTGGAGATGAGTGACCAAGAAGAGCACTATATAGGCGCACTGCTCAAGGAAAGAGATTGCAGACCATAAGCGGGAGGAGCCGTATGTTGAAGCAGGTAGCGGAGGGTGTACTAATCCACGGGAGCGAGTTCCTCCAGAGCAACGCCATTGTCGTGCAAGGCCGGGCCGGAGTGTTGCTGATCGACGCCGGAATAACGGGCGATGAAATGGCTGACCTCGCGAACGACCTCCACGAGTTGGGCCAGCCCGTGGTGGCAGGCTTCTCGACACATCCTCATTGGGACCACGTGCTCTGGCACGCCAAGTTCGGCGAAGCGCCCCGCTACAGTACGGCCCGCTGTGCGGCTGCTATCCGAGATCTGCTGTCGCAAGCGGATTGGAGGACCCAAGTCATCGCGGTGTTACCGCCGGACATCGGCGACCAGATACCGCTGGACGACCTATTCGGCCAGATTACTGGTCTGCCCGCCAAAACCACGCAGATTCCTTGGGATGGCCCTAGAGTCCAGATTATCGAGCATCAAGCACATGCCCCGGGTCATGCGGCGCTGTTGATCGAGGAGCGCGGCGTTCTCGTCGCCGGCGACTTGCTTTCTGATACCCTAATTCCATTCCTCGAATTGGACGCCGCAAACCCGATTGATGACTACCTCGCCGCGCTGCAACTGCTCGAGGGCGTGGCGGACGACGTCAAGGTCTTTATCCCCGGCCACGGATCCGTCGGCGACGCTGATCAGGTGCGCGCACGGATCGAACAGGACCGTGCTTACGTGCAGGCCCTGCGTGACGGCGGTGGTTCTGACGACCCGCGCCTATCGGCACCGTTAAACAAGGATTGGCTGCCCGGCGTACATGGATGGCAGCTGCAGCAGATCGCCCAAAAAAGAGAGCAGGACGGGACACCCGGCTAGCGATCGTCTGCCGGCCGGTTAACCTTATAACCGTTCGCTTGCATCGCTGAACCGTGGCGGGGACTGCCGGCATCATCCGCTCGGTGGTCACGACCAGCTGAGTCTACTGGAGCGCAGTGGCATGGAAGAGGCCGGCCCACTGTGGACCGGCCCCGCCGCGTTCCATGGCGTGTACCCATCGGTGGGCGTAACCACGCCCAGCCCGAGAGGCTCGTCGAGGCTACTGGCTCATCTCCTGGTAGTGGTGACGCCAGATGAGGCGATAGACGCGCACAATTCTGGGAAGCTGATTCAGCCCTGGGATGTAGGGCAGGAGGATCAACGCCGCCGTGAGCACTGCCATCGTGAGCCAGACCGCGATATCCGCATTGGGACCATTGAAGGGGCTCACCGGCACCTGATACCAGAAGGTGTAGAGCCACAGCCACGCCTGGCCGGGATATGACCCTGTCTCGTTCATCATGCCCCACTGGTTGCCGAGCAGGTGGAGCTCCTGCGCTCGGTCAGGGAGCGCCTTCTCACTGAGGAACAAGAGTGGCTTGGTGTAGTCGGTCTGGTAGAACTTGCCGTCGGTAAGCAGGATCCCATCGAGCGCCCCGCTGCGCGCGATATCCAGCAGCGAGCCAAACATGACTGGGAGTGGACCGTAATCGCCGGCGGCGACTTTCAGCTGGCCGTGCTCATCCAGCGTGCCATCCGCCGCGCCAACCGCCTTACCATAGGCGTCTGTCCATGCTGTCTGCTGATCGGCCGATGCCTTGCTATAGGTTTCAACCGCTGTGGTGACAGCCGTGTCTTTCACGGTGCCCAGTGGTGCAAGCACATAGGCCTGTGCCGTATCCACTGGAACGCTTACTCCGGCAATCTTCTGCGGAGAGATGGGACCCACCGATTGGACAGAGCCATCGCTGGTGTTATAGGGCGGCCCATACTGGGCGATCACACTGTCGCCAGCGAGCTCTGAGAGAGAGACTGCCACAAACCCCGCTGGATCCGACTGCGCGACGCCTTGCATCGTCAGCGGCTTGTCGTCCGGTGAGGAGAAGATGGAGGCGGTGACGAGCACGAGGACGAGCGCGATGGCTCCCATCACTGCCAGCTCGCGCAAGAGATCATACGGCGCCATCTTGATGCCGCGATAGTACTCTTCTTGCGTCATCTTGGGTCGGTATGGCGCGGGGGTTTCGCCCTTGGCGGGATAGGGCCGCACAACGCCACGCAGCCGGACGAGGACAATATGCAGGCCGACGAGCCCTGACACGATCAGCGGAAGCAGGTAGATGTGGAACGTGTACATCTGGCCGAAGTTGAGCACGTTGAACAAGCCGCCAATGCCGATCGAGTTCATCGCATCCTTCGCTGAGACGGCGATCCACTGTGAATCGAGGTTGCTTTGTGAGAGATAGCCAGTAAACGCAGCCACGATGCTCACGGCAAACGCGATGACGCCCGTCATCCAGGTGCGGGCGCGTCCATCCCGCCAGGCGCCCTGGAAGAACATGCCCCACAGGTGCAGGACCATGAAGAAGAAGAGCGCCTCGACACTCCAGAGATGCAGGCTATTGAAGAAGTGGCCGACCGCGTTGAGGTGCCACCACTGGGGTCCAAAGAGGGCCAGGATCGTGCCAGTGGCAATGACCAGCGCGAGGCTCGCGATGGTAAGAGCGCCAAACAGATAGACTGCTGAGCGCACGTAGGTGGGTTGCTTATCGGGGAGGAATTGAGATGCAGGCAGACGCTTCCCCAGCCACTCTCGAGTAGACTTCGTCCAATTCTGGCTCATTGCGCATCACCATCCGTTTCCTGATCGCGTGGAAGCGCAATGAAGAGGGCTGCCGCGAAGACGAGGAGCATCACAATGATGACGATGAGGTTCGGCACCGTGATGAGAAAGATGCCCCACTGCACATAGGGAGACATGTGCCCACGCTTTCTAGAATGAGGTCTCCGCGGAGACCCAAAGGGACCGCGCATGATTGCAGGGTCACCATGTAGGCTAGAGCGACGGCGTCACAACGACATCCCTAGCATACCGCAAGATGTCACATGTCCCTCTCAGGGCAGGCAGATAGTATTTACCAGCACGTGATCCAGCTCAGGGCTGAGCGGATGGGAGGACAGACTGGGGCGGTGCCCCCGCTTCATGCGGACGCAGCAGCACGTGGATCTCATCGGCGACGAGGTAGGCCCCTAGCGCCAGAGCCACTCCCGTCTTGAGATGGAAGACCTTCTTGCGCCGCTCACCTTCTGGCCCGGTAAACGCGAGGCTCGCTTGCGCCGCGATCGGGTCCCGCAGCACCTCAGCCAGCCGCTTCCCCAATGCGCCCACGACTGTGACGATCGCGGCGATGTCGCCGTGCTCCACGGCACGGGCGTAGGTGGCCAGCGCTGCTGGCGGCATGTAGAGGAGGGCCTCCCATGGATAGCTCATGAAATAGCTAGAGCTATCAACGTGGCCAAGCTGCTTCGCCGCGCTCACCAGCCACTCGGCAAACCATGGCTGAATCCCCCCATCTATCCCGTGCAGGTATATCATGCTCATCTCGTGCAAGGCACTGCGCTCCCGCTCGGAGATAGAGTTGAGGTTGGCCACTTGCTCGAGATGCTGGAGGAAGCTCCCCAACAGCGGAATCGTCTTGACCATCTGTGGCACCATACGCAGCACGCTCTCAGCGACATAGGCCGCTTCGGCTTTGTGGATCTGGGTGTGGGATGGCGGGCTCGTGTTGAGATCTGGCTGGGCTTCGCCATAGTAGGTGCGACGAAACTCCAGGTACTCGGCGCTCACCGTGCGGAAGACCTTGTCTGCGAAGGACTGGGTCTCTTGAATGAGCGCCTCGGGGTTCGGCATGGTGACCGGTTGAGGGGAGCTGGCGCTCCCGAGTGTTGTGTTCGTCATGGTGGTGTGGCAGGCGCTTCGTGGGAGAAGGGCCGGCGCCAATGTCCTTTCTGCGCTCAGCAGAGGGAGCGGTCACGGTCATCGTGATGGTGAGGAAGTGCCGCACCCGCACCCTGATTGTCTCGCCACGACTACACAGCGCCATCACGGCGTGCCGGCACCCTATCACAACATGCTCTCGGCAGCCGCGCGATGGCAGGCCTGATCCCCGCGTTCTTCCGTGCCGTCGCGTGGGTGAGGGCCACCAGGCGTAGGCCAGTATGTGTGCTGCTCCTAGTCGGCATCGGACGTGAGGGCGTCACCAGGGCTAACGCGCCGTCCCTTCAGGCTCGGGTCGGCCACGAGGGCTGCTGCGAGGCGCTCCGACCCGGCCACCAGCGTGTACGTGAGGTCGATCTCGGAGGCAACGCACCAGGCGTGGTCTTGCGGCCAGAACAGGTGGGGTGACTGGGGAAAGAAGGTGTCGTCGAGAGTCTCGCCGAGCTCAGGGGCAGCATCGAGCGGGCCGGTGAATAGGAGGTAATCCCGGTTGGGGAGACGGACCCGAGGGCCGTGTAACACCTCAGGAGAAAAGGCAGGTGGGATCGGTGGGGGTATGATCTCAGGCAGGCCATCATCACGGCGACGTGTCAGGCGCATGACCGCGGGGGAGCCTTGCACCCAGCCGTAGCCCTCCCAGAGGCAGAAATAGCACGCGGACGCCGTGCTGGTATGCTCGGCGAGAATCGCGCATAACACGGGCAAAAGCTCAGCTGGCAGGCTCCCCAGTGGGGGGTTCCCACTATCCTGCTCCGGGGCGGGGTGTGCTAGCCGGACGTAGGCGGGAAATCCATCCGGCACGACGGCGGCCACGGCTGAAGCGAAAGACCGCAGCCGGGGCTTGAGCCAGTCGGCTGCGGCGACGTCCGAAGATGGGCGCAGTCCTGGTGCGCTCATGCATTCCTCTCTTCCTGCGGGCTGATCAGCCATCATCATGTTCGTTCGCGTGCGCACATCGCCTGCCGCACAGGCGGAATAGCGGATCACCAGCTCAGGCGGGCATACTCTGCACCTGGTCCCGTGCCCGACTCGCCTGGGGTTATCGGATGCGCACGCCACGGTCGGCGCTTCGCGGGTCCAGCTTATCGCGCAGCGCGTCGCCGAAGAGGTTCAGGCTGAGCACGGTGAGCACGAGCGCCAGCACAGGCCCGAGCATCATCCAGGGGTCACCGTTGATCAGAAAGGGTTGCGCCTCCGAGATCATGCTCCCCCACTCCGGCGTCGGTGGCGGCGCGCCCAGGCCGAGAAAGCTCAGCACCGACTCGTCCAGAATGGCGAAGGAGATAGAGATGGTCACCTGCACCAGCAGCGCGCTCTGAATGTTCGGCAAGACGTGGCGGCGCAGGAGGTTCCCGGTGCGCGTGCCCAGCGCTCGTGCGGCCATCACGTAGTCCAGCGAGCGCACCTGCAGTGTCTGGGCGCGGGCGAGACGGGTGTAGATGGGGATGCGCACCACGGCCAGCGCGATCACGAGATTGACGGTGTTCACCGGGAAACGCAGGGTGGTGAATCCGAGAGGGATGGTGATCACCACGCCTCCCAGGCTCGCCCCGAGTGTGGCGGCCAGCGCCAGCGCCAGGATCAGCGACGGGAAGGCGAGCAGCACATCCACAAAGATCCCGATGACCCGGTCCACCCAGCCACCCACGTATCCGGCCACCATCCCCAGGATAGCGCCGATGATGCCGCCGAGCACCACGGAGAGCAGACCGACGGAGAGCGAGATCTGCGCGCCAAAGATCACCCGGCTCAATACGTCGCGTCCGGATGAATCCGTCCCCAGCCAATAGGTGGTGCTCGGCGGCCGCGCGACGGACCGGGGATGGTAGAGCAGAGGGTCATGGGGGGCGATCAGCGGCGCGAAGACGGCTGCGATCACCATCATGACCAGCACGAGGAGGAAGAGCCAGCGGGGGTCCCGGCGGATGGCGATCAGCGCGCGCCAGAGCAGCCAGGCGAGCCTCACCAGCGCGGAGCGTGGGACCGCCGGCGCGAGGTCGTCTGGGCTGATGTCGGCCACCTCGGCGGCGCCTGGCCCCTGACGCCGATCGTCCTCTGGGGCGCCGCCCGGCGAGCGCGATTCGACGCTACTTGCCATGGCTGATCCTCGGGTCCACGAAGGTGTAAGAGAGGTCAACGAGCAGATTGACAAGCATATAGGAGAGCGCCGAGAGCAGCACGACCCCCTGCACAACGGGATAATCCTTCGAGAGGATGCTCGTGACGGCAAGCTGCCCGACGCCGGGCCAGAGGAAGATCGTCTCGACGACGACCGCGCCCGCCAGAATGGCGCCCGCCTGCAATCCCACCAGCGTGATGAGCGGCAGCAGAGCGTTGGGCAGCGCATGGCTATAGTTGACACGCAGCGCGCTCAGGCCCTTCGCCCGCGCCGTGCGGATGTAGTCCTGGTCGAGCACATCGAGCATGCTGGCGCGCATCTGGCGGAAGTTGACCGCGACCGACCCGCTCCCCAGGGCGATCATCGGGAGGATGAGGTCGCGCAGGTTCCCCAGCGGGTCTTCCGAGAAGGACACATAGCCGCCAGGCGGGAACACACGCACGAGCACCGCGAAGACCAGGATGAGCAGTAGTCCAAGGACAAAAGCAGGGATCGTCGTCCCGAGGAGACTGCTCACATTCAGCAGCCAATCGAGCCGCGAGCCACGGTGGGTGGCAGCGGCCACACCGAGCGGCACCGCCAACACGAGCGAGAAGAGCAAGGCGGCGACGCCCAGCTCCACCGTCACCGGTAGGCGCTGGATGATCGCCTGGAGCACGGGCTGATGGAGCTGGATGGATTCGCCCAGGTTGCCATGGACGGCCTGGTTGAGCCAGCGCACATATTGCTCGTAGAGTGGCCGATCCAGGCCTAGCTGCTGGCGGAGCGCCGCCAAGGCCTCGGGCGTGGAGTCCTCTCCGAGCAACACACGAGCGGGATCACCCGGAATCAAATGGATGAGCATGAATGTGATAAAGCTGACGAGCAGCGACACGGGCACGAGGAAGAGCAAACGTCGAATAATGTGTGCCACCATCGCGTGCCCCCTTCGCCCGATGCTTGGTCTTCCGCGTCGCTTGCTCTGCCGGGAGGCGTGGTGGAAGCCGATGCTTGCCACGCCTTACCCCGGCGGACTTCCCGCTAGCTGGCCTTCGAGGCCGCGCTGCGACTGGGTGCGAGCACGACCTCGATCTCAGGAGCCTTACCCGAGCCAGACTTGCGAGAAGAGCATGATAGTTGTGGGCAGCAGCTGGAAGTTGTGAACCTTCGTCGTCGTCGCCTGCACTGCCACACCGTGATTGATGAACACATACGACGAGTCGTCAAGGAGCTGTTTCTCAGCGTTCTGGTAGTCCGTGGCGCGCTTCGCCTGGTCACTCTGGGCACGCGCGTCCTCGAGCAAGCCATCAACCGTCGCGTTGGAATACTGCATGCTGTTGTTGCCACCGCCGGTATGGAACCAGCTATACAGGTTGCCGTCAGGGTCGGGGCGCCCGCTCCAGCCGAGGATTGCCGCCTGGAAGTTGGGCTTGGTGGCGTCGGTATCTGTCAGTAGGGTCGCGAACGTCTCTGGCTTGATGTCGACAGTGATCCCCGCCTCCTTGAGCTGCGACTGGATGAAGCTTGCCTCCTGGGCGCCGGTGGGGTCGCCGCTGGCGATGAGCATGGTAAACGAGACGCTCGCGCCACCGCCGGCCGCCTGAGCCAGCTCCGCCTTGGCCTTAGTCACGTCGTGGCTATAGGGCGCGATGCTCGCGCTATAGGCCCAGCTCGATGGTGAGATTGGCCCCTGGGATACGACTCCATTGTTGAGCAGCACGCTGCTGACGATCTCGTCGCGGTTGACTGCCCAGGCAATGGCGCGCCGCACGTGGATGTCATTCAGTGGGGCCTGCTTGGTGTTGAGCATGATGCCAAAGAAGC
>DASWAC010000081.1:0-11201 GCA_036391335.1 Ktedonobacterales bacterium | reverse complement strand
AGCTCCGAGGCCCTGGCCCTGCCCACAGAGAATCTGGTGACGCTATGGCCAGCCTTCGCGGCTGCCCTTGGTGCGCTGGTGGTCGTGGTGCTGACAGCGGCCCTGCCAGCGCTGCGTAGTGGCGCGCTGAGCCCGGTGGAGGCGCTGGCGCGTGGAACGGCTCCCAGGGCCCACCGGCGCAGTCGTCTGACCGGGATCCTCCAGCGCCTGCGCGTCCCACGCATCCTCAGCCTGGGCGCCGGTGACGCCTTCGTGCGGCCGGTGCGCGGATTGCTGACCACTGTGGCCGTGGTCATTGGGGTTGCGACGCTGACCTTTGGATTTGGGCTCCACAGCTCGCTCCAGCGGCTGGCCAGCAAGCAGTGGCTCAACCCTGACATTCTCGTCACTCGCTTTGGCAGCTACCCTGACGCCGACCTCTCGCGGACCTTACAGGCGCGCCCAGAGAGCGCGATTGTGGTGGCATATACCTTCACCGCCGTGAGTGTGGCGGGCGACAGTACTCCTATCAACGCCATCCCCATGCGTGGCGATTCAGGACAGCTAGACTTTCAGCTGCTGCAAGGCCGGTGGTTCACGGGGCCAGGTGAAGTCGTCAGTGGTAGCGCCTTCGTCAAAGAGGCGCATCTCAAGATCGGTGACATGGTGACCGTGACGGGGACCAGTCAGTCGGTGCCACTGCGTCTGGTGGGCGTCTATTTCGACACCGATAATTTCAGCCGTGTCATCCGCTTCGACTGGGCCAGCTATCTCCAGATGAGCCAGGACGCGCAGCCATCCATGTATCAGGTGACACTGCGCCCTGGCGCCGATCCAGCGGCCTATGCCCGAGACGTGCTGGCCAGCGCCCCAGACTTCCTGAGCGTGCAGGCGCGGCAGTCGAGCGTCTCGCCGATTCTCGGCGCACTGGACTCCGTGCTGGCAGTGCTGGCAGTCGTGCTCTCTGTGATCGCTATCGCCGGGGTCTTCAATACGCTATTGCTGAGCACCCGTGAGCGCGCCCGTGAGCTGGCCACGCTCAAGACGGTCGGCATGACGCCGGGCCAGGTCGTGGGCATGGTCGTGTCGTCAGCCGTCGCCTATGGCGTGATCGGAGGAATCGTGGGCATCGTGGCCGGGATCTGGCTGCACGGGGCACTGCTCTCCCTGATGGGCCAGGTGATCAATGACCCACTGCCATCGGCCATCGCGCAGAATGTCTTTGGCGTCGTCACGCTGCTGGCGCTGGTGCTCATTGGGGTGCTGGTGGCAGTCGCAGGTGCGTCATTGCCGGCATGGCTGGCCGCGCGGACTCGCATCGTGCAGGTGCTGCACGCTGAATAGCCCATAGGCAGCCGCCGTGAAGGGGATTCCCCGCGAGGGGGGTCCTCTTCTCCGTATGCGCCACCTGGCCTCAGGAGTGGCCAGCGGAAAGGGTCAAGGCTCAGGGTGAGTGGCAGGCAGGGGCGCCGGGCGCGGCGGCACCGGTGAGGATTGGACGATCGAGGTGGTCGTCGAGCCGTATTGCAGGAAGCGATCCAGGATGCGGTCGAGCTGATCCACCGCCGGGATATACGCCTTGATCAGGAAGCAATCCTCGCCGGTGATCCGATGACACTCGACCACCTCTGGAATCCCGCGTGCCAGCTCGGCGATCTGCTGCAGCTGCCCCGCGAAGGGACGCACACGCATGAAGACCGCGATGGGCAATCCGAGCGCCGCCGGGTTGACCGTCATATGATAGCCCATGATGATCCCTTGCTCCTCCAGACGGCGCACCCGCTCCGCGACCGCGGGTGCCGACATGCTGACACGGCGGCTGAGCTCTGCCATCGTCACCCGTGGATCGCGCTGTATCTCCGCGAGCAGGCGGATATTGACCTCGTCGAGGAGGCCGCTTGGCGATGCGTAAGTGAATAGCCGGTTTTCCCTCATGTCTTGAAGCATGTCCGCCTCATCTCCTTCATAACGCCATGTACTATGCCCAATTCGCATTATACGATGGCGGAGTCTGGTGAGGAGGCGCACCGTGGAACAGAGTAAGCGTGCCGATCTCGTCTGGATTCCGCCGCAAACCTACTTCGTCGTGAGCGCGGTCTTCCATTATCTCGGCCCCGCCTTTGCCGTGCTGCTCTTCGCGCGGGTGGATGTGCTCGGCGTCGCCTGGCTGCGCATCGCCACAGCCGCGGTGGTCTTCACGCTGTGGCGGCGGCCCTGGCGGCTCTTGCTCGCGGCGGACTGGGCGCAGCGCCGGCTGCTGCTGGCACTGGGCGTGACGCTAGGCTTGATGAATGCCAGCTTCTACCTGGCGCTGGCGCGGCTCCCGCTGGGCACGGTGGGCGCCATCGAATTCCTGGGCCAGATCGTGTTGGCAGCGATTGGCGCGCGCACGGGGCGCAACTTCGCCGCGCTCGGCCTGGCGGTGACAGGCGGGGCGCTGCTCACGGATGTGCGCCTGGGTGGGCAGCCACTCGGCTTCGTCTTCGCCTTCGCGAACTGCGCGCTCTTCATGCTCTATGTCATCCTTGGCCATCGCATCGCGCATGATGGTGGCCGCGCCGGCATAGACCGCCTGGGCGCGGCGATGCTCATCGCCCTGGTGACGATCACCCCTCTGGGCCTGGGCGCTGCCTTGCCCGCGCTGACGAATCCGCGGCTCCTGCTGGCCAGCATCGGCGTCGGGCTGTGCTCATCGGTCATCCCTTATGTCACCGATCAGCTGGCGATGGCGCGGCTGCCACGAGCAACCTTTGCCCTGCTGCTCTCGCTGCTCCCCGCGATCGCCATCCTCATCGGGGCGACCGTTCTCCGCCAGATACCCTCACCTGTCGAGCTAGTGGGGATCGCGCTGATCATGAGTGGCGTCGCGCTGCACCGGGACCGAGCCGCATGATGTCGTGAGCGCCCACGTGTTGGGGCTACGCCGCCGGCAAGTCTCCCTGGTGAAGCGCTTGCCTGGCGGCGATCACGCGCGCCCTCGCCGCGGGCCTCAGTTGGCGTGCAGCACCGCATTGAGGATGATGATGCCGATCGTGCCGACCACACCGAGGATGCTCAGCACGAGGCCGATGATGGACGGCGCGAGCCCCTTGCGGCCGGGCAGCTTATTGGCCAGCGAGATTCCCTTGAACGAATAGTAGATGGCATAGAGGCCGATGAGCCCGACCCATAAGGTCGTGGAGAAAAGCGATACGAGCATGGCGATGAACGCGAGGATGCCATAGATGAGTGACCGCGTCGCATAGGGATTCTTGACCAGGTGCGGCGGCATCTGGGCATAGTGCCAGCGCTCGTTGTCCGCCTGGCTGTTGGGCCGCACACCCTGCGATGGGCCGACCCATTGGGGCCGCTGTTGACTCATGGGAGACTCCTCGTGTGAAAGGGGGAATGCGCGAAGCTCAGCGCTTCATGCGGCCAGTATAGCAAACGGGCACGAAGCGCACAATGGCTATGTTCTGGCGGCTTCACCGTGTCGCACTGGTCATATAGATGCGCTGCCAGACCGCGAGGACAGCGCCGTTTCCGCCCACGCAAAAGGCGCCAGAGCTAACGTTGCTCCGGCGCCTATCTGAATTCGGCGCGTACGCCAGACCTTATGCGGTCGTGACGGGCGGAGCGCCCGCCTCCTCTGGCGCGGCAGCCTCGTCGGTGGTGGGGGCAGGCGCCTCGGCGACCTTCGGCGGCGCGGTCTCACCCTTGCGGGTGGGCTCCCACCCTGGAGCACGGCCCAGCAGCACTGAGATCGTCTTGCCCTCGGCTTGCAGCGGACGCTCGACGATGGCGATGCCCTTGAGTGCCTCGATCACCTGCTCGATCACCTTGCGACCCAGCTCAGGGTGCGCCATCTCACGCCCTCGATATTTGACGGCGATCTTCACCTTGTCCCCGTTCGCCAGAAACTCCTGGGACTTGCGCACCTTCACATTGATGTCATGCTCATCGGTGCGTGGGGTCAGCTGAACCTCTTTGACCTCTGACTGCTTCTGCCGCTTGCGGGCCTCATTCTCTTTCTTCGACTGCTCATACTTGAAGCGGCCGTAGTCCATGAGGCGGCAGACAGGGGGATTTGCCATAGGAGAGACTTCGACGAGGTCGAGTCCCTTCTCCCGGGCGATCTGGAGCGCCTGAAACCCGGACATGATGCCCAGTGCCTGGCCCTCTTCGTCAACGAGTCGCACCTCGCGGGCGCGCACTCGCTCATTGACTCGCACCTCGCGGGCGCGGCGGTCATCCATACCTCGATGATCCCTGTTGATACGCGCAACCTCCACATGCGCTAAGAGGGCGACATCTGTCGCCCCGGCTTCGCTCTTGCCACGTGCGAGAAGCGCTTGCCTCCCGATGAGGGCGCTCCTGACGTAGCATGGCACAGTGTAGCACACTTCGCCTGCGTGGCGCATCCCTTATTCGAAGGCGCTGAGCCCTGTCACCGCCTGGCCGATGACCAGCGTGTGGATATCGTCGGTGCCTTCATAGGTGTAGACCGACTCCAGGTTATTCATGTGCCGGCTCACGGGATACTCCAGCGTGATGCCGTTCGCGCCGAGCACGCCGCGCGCCTCACGCGCCGTGTTGAGCGCCTCGCGCACATTGTTCCGCTTGGCCATCGAGATCTGCACCGGATGCGCCAGCCCGTCATCTTTTAGCCGCCCGAGCTGAATCGCCATCAGCTCCGCCTTTACCAGCTCGGTGACCATGATGGCCAGCTTGCGCTGGGTGAGCTGGAAGCCGCCGATGGGCCTGCCAAACTGCACGCGTGACTTGGAATAGTCGAGCGCGGCCTCATAGCATGCCCGCGCGGCGCCATTCGCGCCCCAGGCGATGCCAAAGCGCGCCTCATCCAGACACGAGAGGGGACCACGCAGGCCGCGCACGTTGGGCAGCATGCTCGCGGCGGGCACACGGCAGTCGGCGAAGTGCAGCTCTGAGGTGACCGAGGCGCGCAGCGAGAGCTTGTGGGTCATGTCCCTCGTGGTGAAGCCAGGGGTGCCGCGCTCGACGATGAAGCCACGGATGCCGTCCTCGGCCTTGGCCCAGACGACAGCCACATCGGCCATGCCGCCGTTGGTGATCCACATTTTCGCGCCGTTGAGCACATAGTGATCGCCATCTTTGCGGGCGGTGGTCAGCATGCCGGAGGGATTGCTCCCATAGTCAGGCTCGGTCAGACCAAAGCAGCCGATGAGCTCGCCCTTCGCCATCTTGGGCAGGTACTTCTCACGCTGCGCCTCGCTGCCAAAGGCATGGATGGGGAACATCACCAGTGAGCCCTGCACCGAGACGAAGGAGCGGATGCCGCTATCGCCATATTCGAGCTCCTGGCAGGCCAGGCCATAGCTGACGGCGTTGAGTCCGGCGCAGCCATAGCCTTCCAGATGCATGCCCAGCAGGCCCAGGTCGGCGATCTCGGGGATGAGCTCCTTGGGGAAAGTGCCCGCCTCGAAATGCTCGCCGATCACCGGCAGCACGCGCTCGCGCACGAAGCGGCGCACCGTCTCGCGCACGGTGAGCTCGTCCTCGTCATAGAGGCGGTCGGTGTTATAGAGGTCCATCGCGGGCGGGGTGAGTGCCTTCTTTGTCGCGTGGCTGGTCGAAGTCGTGTCTGGCATGCGTCGTCGCTCGTTTCTGCGTAGAGAAGGGTATCGCGATATCGGTCACTTCGGTGTGCCGAGATGTTGCTGCGCGACCCGCAGTATTTTATCGCATCTCGCGCTTCACCGCTACCGCGACGCACCAAGGATGGGAAGGCGCGGCGCTATGCAATTTCGAGGAGAGTTGGCTATTTCTCTATTGAGAGCATACACTACCCACACAGTGAGGCACGAGCCTCCACCCACACTTGGGAGCCTCGCCATGAGCAGCGCGTCAGATGTCTCGCCAAGCGAAGCGATCGACATCCCCGCTGAGCCACCTCGTCGCCGGACCCATGCGCCACGCGCTGGCACGCCACTGGCCGTCGCCACACCCCGGCCGCAGCACACCAGCCTCACCCCACGTGCCCTGGCAGCCCTGCCCGATGCCATGGCCACCGTGCTCAGCGAGCTGCGGCGCCTGCTGGTGGATGAGCCCTTCGGAGTTGCGAGCAGACAGCTCGTGGATGCGTTGGCGCTCTCACTCGCGCCCGCGACGGCCCGGCTCTACCTCGTGGAGCCAGCCGCCAGCTTAGGCGCGCATGCCATCGGTGGTGGCACCCTGACCCCCAGCTTCACCCTGTTTGCGTCCGCGTCGCGTGGCGCCACGGGGAAGCTCACCCGGCCAAGGGGCATCGTACCGTCTGGCGCCCATGCGGGAACGAGCGATCCCCTCATCCGCGAGCTGGTGAGTGGCGCAGGCGCGCTGGTGGCGCATGAGGGCGAGACGGCGGCCTGGCTGGCCAGTGGCTATATGGCGCGGCTGCCGCACGGCACCCGAGGCGTCTGGCCGCTCAGTGTGCGTGGCCAGGTGCGCGGCATGCTGGTGGTGGCATCCTCCTCACGATTGGCTGGGCACGACGTAGCCCGTGTGGATGAGCTCGCCGCACTGCTCATGCTGGCCTATGAGCGCGACCGTGGCGCGCCCAGCCAAGACGCCCCCGAAGCGCTGGCTCAGGCTGTGCTGCGCGACGCTCCCCTGGCGCTGGCCGTCGTCACCGGCGAATCTCAGATCATCCAGATGGGCAACGCCGCGTTTGCGACCCTGCTGGGACTCGACGCCACCGCGAGCCTCGTCGGGGATGTCCTGCCAGTGGTCGTGCCCGAGCGGTCGCGGTCATTGCTGGCCAGCCTCCGCATCGGGACGGTGCTTTCGGGTGGCGAGCCCCAGGCCTTGGTGGAGCTGCCGGTGAACCGCGATGGACAGATGACCTACTGGAATGTCACCGTCTCATCGCTGCGACTCCAGGACAAGCCGGCAGCCCTCATCGCGGGCTTCGAGGTCACCAGCGAGGTGCGGCGGTGGATGCACGCGCGCGGCTCGGCGCATCAGGCGCATGAGCAAGTGACACAGATGCGCACCCTGCACGACATCACCCTCGCGGTGAGCAGCCACCTCGGCGCGGACCCCACGGCGCTGCTCCGCGATGTGCTGACGAGCGCGATGGAGTTGCTGACGGCGCGCGCGGGCGTCATCTACCGGCTCGATGACCATCGGCACGAGCTGGAGGTCGTGGTGGCGAATGGGCTCAGCGCGGATTATCGCGGCAAGCGCATCTCGATGAGCGAGGGGGTGGCAGGCGATGTCGCCACGCATGGGCGCGGGCGCACGGTGATGAGCTACGGGCAGAGTCCCAGGCGCGCTGCCATCTTCGCGAATGAGCCGATCAACGAGACGCTGGCCGTGCCGCTGCGCCAGCGGGGCCACACGGTGGGCGTGGTGCAAGTGTTTGACCCGGCGCAGGGGCGTCCCTTCACTGACGATGACGTGCAGCTCCTCGAGCTGCTGGCGGCTCAGGCGGCTCAGGCTATCGAAAACGCGCGCACTCTCGGCGCGTTGGAGCACTCCCTGCGCAAGCTGCGAGAGCTGGACCGCATGAAGGATGACCTGATCGCGACGGCCTCGCACGAACTGCGCACCCCGCTGACGGGCGTCTTCGGCTTTCTCGACCTGCTGCGCATGCTGCCCTCCGTCCGTAATGATCCCACCGCCAACGAATATGCTCGGCTGGCGTCAGCCGCCGCGCGCGACCTGGGTGCCATCGCCGAGCGCATGCTCACGGCGTCACGCGCCGACACTGGCCACGTGGAAGTCCACCCCGAGCCGGTGCGCCTCTCCGCCGTGGTCGAAGCCGTGCTGGAGCGCTATCGCGAGCTGGCGCTCGGCCAGGGCGGGCCACATACCTTCGTGGTGGATGTTCCGGCGCATGTGGATGTGCAGGCGGATGTCGGGGCGCTGCGCGAGATCCTGGATAATCTGCTGAGTAACGCGGTGAAATATAGCCCTGACGGCGGCACGATCACGCTGCGGGCCACCGCTGACGAGCTCGCCAACGGTGACACGCTGCCGACAACGCACTACGCGCTGCTCACGGTCACCGACCAGGGCCTCGGCATCAGCCCTAGCGACCAGGCGAAGCTCTTTGGCCGCTTTGCCCGGCTCGACTCCGCGCGTGAGCACGAGATACGCGGGACGGGGCTGGGCCTCTACATCTGCCGCCAACTCGCGCACGCCATGGGTGGCGATGTCTGGCTGCTCGACAGCGGCGTGGGTCGTGGCAGTGTCTTCGCCCTCTCGCTGCCCATGGCCAGCGGACCGCGATGATGGCGGATGACGCCCTCGCGGTGTTGCGCGCACAGGCCGCCGCCCGGTTTCCCATTCACGAGATCGAGGTCCCCATCGAGGGGCGCGCTGTCCCGCTGCGAGTAACCCTACCCGCTGATCCCGATGGCCCGTTCGACCAGCTCTCAGCCGCGATCAATGCGCCAACCTCGCCCACCGAGCCAGTCGAGCCCGACGCGGCGAGCGCTGCCAATGCGAACATCTACGCCGGGCTCCGCATGCCCTATTGGGCGGTCATCTGGCCCAGTGGTGTGGCCATGGCCGAGGCGGCGCTGGCTCAGCCAGAGGCATTGGCCGGCCAGCGTGTGCTGGAGCTCGGCTGCGGGCTCGGCCTCACCGCATGCGCGACCCTGGAGGCGGGCGCGCGACTCACTGTGGCGGATTGCTTCGAGGATGCCCTGCACTTCGCCCGGCTGAATACCCTGACCAACACCGGCATCGAGCCGGCCGTCATGCAGGTGGATTGGCGCACCCATGCGGGCCGCGAGGCGCTGCTGGCGGCAGAGCCATACGATGTCGTGCTGGGCGCCGATGTGCTCTATGAAGATGACGACGTGGCCATCCTGCTCGATCTGCTGCCACGCCTCGTGACGCCCGGCGCCGGTGCCGCGTGGATTGCCGAGCCCGGTCGCATTGCGTCGGGGAAGTTTGTCCGGCTGGCCACTGAAGCTGGCTGGGACGAGACCAGCGTCGCTGTCTCTCGCGTCTGGCCCACTGAGACACGCCCCATCACCGTGACCATCCACCGCTATCGCTGGGGCGTGTCGGGCCTTGCCTAATCCGCGCTAGAGGCCTCGCGCGCCTCCGACTTGTGGGCAGTCAGCTTCTGCGTGTCATCTGTCTGAATGGTTGCCTGCTCCCCGAGGACCTCGCCCGCGAAGACGACCACGGCAGTGCTGTTATCGTTCCCACCGGCTTCGTTGGTGAGCCTCACCAGCTCTTGCGCGCACGCCTGTGGGTCACTCGCGGCGGCCATCGTCTGCTGGATAACCTCATCACTCAGCTCATCCCACAGGCCGTCAGAGCAGAGCATCAGGCGGTCACCCGGGCTCAGCGTGAAGTCGGTCAGGTCTGGGGCGGCCTGGTCCTGCCCGAGTGAGCGATAGAGGAAGTTGCGCGGCACATAGAAATTGTTGTCGTAGAGGATCGGGTGATCCATCATTTGCAGCTTGGCCAGCAGCGTGTGGTCATCGGTCAGCTGATGCATCTTGCCGTCGCGCAGCAGATAGGCGCGGCTGTCGCCGAGGTGGGCCAGCACCGCCTGCGAGCCATAGCTCACGATTGCCGTAAGGGTGCTGCCGGTGTCTTGCCCCAGTCGCATGGCAAGGTCGCGCACATGCTGGTTCGCCGTGATGACTGCCTGCGCCAGCGCCTGCGCCAGGCCCGTCGTCGTGATGTCGAGGGGCTTGTCGCCGGTCGAGGCCTCGATGGCCGGCCCCACCATGCTCAGCAACAGCGCGCGCCGCAGGATCTCCGTCGTGACGACCCGCGCCGCGATGCGGCTGGCCAGCTCGCCGTGCGCCTCACCACCCATGCCATCCGCCACGAGATAGATGCCCAGCGGAGCCGTGCCGGTGTGCACGTCGTCGAGCAGATCGAGTGACATCGAGACGGCAGCGTCTTGATTCTCAGAGCGCACCAGCCCCACTGAGGTGGAAGTCGCCGCGTGGATCACGAATCGCCCACCGGCGGTCTCGCCGCTGCCGGCCGGGAGCTGCCCACGATCGGGCAGGATGGCGGACCCACAGGCGGTGGCCACATCGTCGGGCATGGCGAACTGCTCGGCCTTGCCACGCACAGCGATCTCACGAAGCGCGACGACAGCCTGGCTCTCGTGGCCGCCGGGCTCCGCCGAGACGTGGGCCAGCCCCGAGAGGGTGCTCGCCAGCGCGTTCGCGTCGGTCGCCACCAGCTGCGTGGGATCAGTGGACTCGCCCTCCATGGTGGTGGCGGATTCCAGCCCGCAGAGGAAGGCACGGTTATCCTGCAGCAAGACCTCATCCGTGCTCACGTGCATATGCGCCAGGCCATTGCGGTGCAGATAGGCCAGCGCATCCGCCAGGCCAGCGCCAGCGCGCAGGGCGTCTTGCGCGGTCACATACGCGCCGGGGTCGGCAGCCAGGGCAATCGTTCCAGTCGTGGCGGGCAATCCCTCGAGCACGATGAACGACGCGCCGTCGGCGGTGAAGGTGGCGCGTGGGGCGAGCAAGCGGGGATGCTGCAGGTGCATGGTGATCAGCTCGGTGACGAATGGGGTGAGCGCGGTGACCTCCGCCAGCAGCACCGGCTCGCCGCCGCCGGGACCCTGGTCGCCGGTTGGGTCTGCCGTCGCGGTATAGAGCCTCCGGCCTGCTGAAGCGCTGACCACGCGGCCTACCGTGTATTGCCCGAGTCGTGTGCCCGGCGCCAAGGGCGCTCCCCCCAGACCCGCTACCGCCGCGCCCCTCTGACTCGCCCCTGCCTGACCTGATGTCTCATGCTGTTCGTCCGAAGGAGCCACGCGGTTGCCTCACATTCCCGATTGCAGTAACGTCTGATGAAGCTTGCCAGCCCACCATGCCCATGCCTATGACAGCGACTAGCATATCACTGTCGGGCGTGGCTCGCATCTGGAGCCTCCGATGGGGTGATGCGCTCAGCGCGATGGGGCCTCATCTGACCATTGATCATGCATGAGGACGGTGTCGTGAGGCGTGCGCGTGAGTGAGACGATGTGCCACGAGCGGCTGCGCAGGGCCAGCAGCGTGAGGCCCACTGCCGTGCTGACGACCGCCATGCCCAGCAGCCCGCCGAGAACCGCCAGGCGACGCGGTGGGAGCCCTTTTCGCGCGAGCTGCACGAGATAGTTGTCGGCATAGACCAGGCTATAGCCCTGGCGCAGCCAGCCCTCGGCCTCGCCGGCCAGGCGGGGCGACGTGCGCAGTGGAAGGATCTTTGTCGGCGCCGCGGGCTCACGATGATAGGCGGGG
>DASWAC010000080.1:0-2727 GCA_036391335.1 Ktedonobacterales bacterium | reverse complement strand
CTGAGATCAAAGGGCATGGGAGCTTATCCTTTCCCCATACGCTGGCTCCCGGCGCTTCCCACGGCGCATACCCCGAGACGCATACCCATGACGCGGACCCGGCCAGGCATGATGATACAGGGTGCTACAGCCACTCTAGCACACCTTGAGACGCAAGAATGCCGCACCCGAGTGCGTGGGTGGGGTTGTCTTCTAGTACGTCCGAGCGCCCAGATGCGTTGGGGAGCGGGTTGGCAGGTCATCCCTCGATGATGCGCCGGCGGGCAGGTGCGTTCTCAGCGGTGGTCGCAGAGCGCTTCATTGGCGCTTTCTCATCTCGTGACCCGCTAACAATCGCTCGGCAAAGGCCACGCGCCCAGGATGTGAAGCGACTTCCCGCCGCCAAGGAGACTGTGCCACGCTCGCCAGGTGTGCTATCGTAGATGCACTTGGGCAGGCCATCACGTGTGGGTTGATTCGCCGGGCATGGGCGGACGAGCCATGAGGAGGAGATCCGCGTGCCGAATGAGGGGCCCCGCAGAGAGAACACGTCACCGCGTCCAGCGGTATCGAGCCAGACGGATAATCGCCTGTTTGGCTGGCCCTATAGCGAGCCAATGCCCACGGTCACGAGCAAATCGCGCACGAGCACATCGCGCAGCCGCCAGCCGAGGAAGCCCTCGCGCCGTCTCGTGTTGATCGTTCTGGGGCTCTCCCTCTTGCTGGCGCCGGCCATCGGCGTGCTGGCTATCTGGCCACGGCTGCCCCACGGCGCGAAGCCTGCGCCAAAGTCGGCGCTCATCTTCCCCTGGACGAATGCCACCGCGACGACGCCCATCAACAGCGACAACAATGCGATCGTGACGGCAAGTTATCCTGTGGATAGCGCATTTCAGACCTACGTGGCGGCGCAGACCTCGGCGGATGCGCTGGGCACGCCGATCACACCGGCCTTCACCGCAGCGGCCGGGCTGGTGCAGTTTTTCACGAATGGCGCCCTGATCTCACCGAGCGCCGCCAGCGCGGCCGCTGCTGGCACACCTGCCACCGGCACACCTACCACGAGCACCGTTCTCGGTGATAGCGTCTTTCCCCTGCTCAGCACCACCAGCACGGGAGTGACCCACCTGCCGCTGACCGCGGCGCTGCTCCGGCTGGGCGCGCAAATCGACATCGGGCCTGAGGGCAGCAGCTTCACCTTCGCCGATCTGCGCCGTGCCGCGCAAGATGATGATCTGGTTCCCGGCAAGATCGCGACACCGGCATCCACCCCGCAGCAGCCTGTCTTCATTCCTGTCACGACGACCGGCACACGCGTCCTGGGGCACACCATCAGCCCCGAGGTCTGGACATGGCTTGCCAGTGGGGGCCATTGCTCAGAGGGCTGGCAGGTCGCGCTGGGGCAGCCGGTGACCGAGCCTGTCAAAGTGACGGCCCTCGTCAAGGGGGATCCGCATCACCTCACCTTCCAGGGCTTCTGGAATGGCGTGATCATCGAGGACCACGACGCCACCGACGCCACTGGCGGGCCGGCCATCTCACTGGAAGACGTCGGGGTGGACTTTCTGCGCACCTTGGGCCCCCCCACCGCGCAGCCGCTGACCGCGCCAGGCTGGCTGACGGCGGATAGCGCTGTGCTGGATGCCCCCGCCACCGGAAGCGCGACGGTGCACCTCGGCGCGCATTTCCCGCTGAGCCTCGCAGCAGGCGCCACGTGGGTCAATGCGGCCCTCTGGTATAAAGTGACGTGGTCGGCGGGGAAGCGTCAGGGGCGTGGCTGGGTGCCGGCGGGCTCCCTCTCGCTCACAGCGCCCGATCCCTCGGTGTCGGCGCTGGCCGGCCTGGATGTGCTCTCGCCCGACTTGGCCACCTACGTCGCCGGGTTCGGCCAGAACATGGGGCTCGTCATCCGCGATGTGACCCACAACATCACCTACAGCTACCATGCGGACGTGCCGTATACGCTGGCGAGCAGCTCGAAGGTCTTCACACTACTGGCCTATCTTGCCTGGGTCGAGGGACAAAACCGCGCGCTGCGCTCGGACGAGGTAAGCAACCTGACCGCGATGATCGAGCAGTCGGATAACAGCGCCACCGATGTGGTCTTCTATGCCATGGGCGGCACGGCCCACATGCGGCAATACCTCCACTCCCTGGGCTCCGATGCCTATTTCCCTGAAGGAGACGACTGGGGCGGCGCGACGGCCTCCACCCCCGCGACGATGGCGCTGGTGCTGGGCAAGCTGCAATCGGGCGCGATCTTGACGGCGGATCACCGGCAGTTTGCCCTGACGCTGCTCTCGCATATCGAGGCCGATCAGCGCATGGGCGTAGGTGATACGGCTCCCGCAGGCTCGCAGTGGTATATGAAAGATGGCTGGATCGACTATCCGACCCCAGGCGTGTGGAATCTCAACTCGTCGGGCATCGTGGTCACTGGGACCGACACCTATATCATCGCCATCTACATGACCAACCAGGACTATAACTGGGGGCCCATCAATCACGTGGCCGGGGTCGCAGCCAGCCTGCTGCCATAGTCCGCGCGGGCTTGCGCGTTCTTGGCGCTCTTGCTACACTGGGCACGTCGCGCCGGTGCGCGTTATGTGTCTGGAGAGTGTGCCCCATGTGGAATGACGAAGGATCGCCCCCACCTCGTGGCGCTCAGCCACGCCCACCGCACCAGCCGACCCAGCCATTGCCCCCGGCGAGTCCTTTCAATGACACGCCAGCGCCGCCGTCGCGATC
>DASWAC010000079.1:0-2585 GCA_036391335.1 Ktedonobacterales bacterium | reverse complement strand
ATCCGCTCGGGCATTCTTAGGGGGCAGCATGCTCCGAGTACTCTACATTGTCGACTCACTCATGGCGGGGGGAATCGAATCGCAGCTCGTCGCGCTCGTGACCCAGCTCGATCAGACCCGTATCGAGCCGCACGTGCTCTGTCTCTACGGCCCACGCGCTCGCGCCCTGCACTTTGCCCCGGCCCTCCGGGCGGCTGGAGTCGCCTATACGACACTCGACCTCGAGTGGAGCTCGCGTGAGAAGCTGCGTGGGGTAGGCGGGATCATCCGTGCTGTGCGGGCTCTGCGGCCAGATATCATTCAGGCGGAAGGCTACCATGCCAATCTGCTCATGCGGCTGGCGGCTCCACTGTTGCCGAGTCGGGTGCGTCGCCTCGGCACGGTACGGGGAGAGCTGAGCGCAAAACAGCTGCGCTACGAACGGCTGAGCCAGCGTTTCTGTGCGAAGCTGATCGTCAACTCTCCCCATCTCAAAGCCATGCTGGTCACCCAGGCTGGCTTGGCACCGGGCCGGATTGAGATGATCCTCAACGGGATTGCCGTGGACCGCTGGGCCACTGCCCACACGCCGCACTTTCGCGAGCAGCTCGCGCCCGGAGCGCACCGCGTCTTGGTGAGTATCGGGCGCATCTCCTTCGAGAAGAACATGCACTGGATCGCCCAGGCCGTGGGAATGCTCAAGGCACAGGGTCGGCTTGCCCCTGCTGTGCGGGTCTTCATCGTGGGGCCACCCCACCATGCTGCTGCCCAGGCGCTCCTGGACACAGCCATTCGCGACCATGACTTGGGTGAGGTCGTAATCCAGTGCCCCGAGACGGCGCATCCTGAGGACTACTACAGCGCCTGTGACGCGAGCCTCCTCGTCTCACCCGGCGAGGGGCTGCCCAACGTCGCGCTAGAATCGCTGAGTGCCGGCCGGCCCGTGATCATCTCGGCAGCTGCGAATGCCTCCGGGGTCATCGAGGATGGGGTGACCGGCTGGGTGGTTCGCACCGGGGATGTTGCCGCCCTTGCCGACACGCTCGCCCAGGTCATCGCGATGCCCGAGAGTGCCCTTGGCGCCATGCATCTGGCCTGCATTGCCCGGGCCCGCGAGTATTCGCTGGAGCAGCTGGTGAGCCGGTACACCAGCCTCTACGAGCGGATCACCTCACATGCCACGTCACCCTAAGGGGTGGCGCTGACCGTGGGGCCGGAGGTAGCCTGCCGTGCCAGACGATAGCCTCGCATCCTTCACCCACTCATTTCGTCGCTGACCCTCGCCAGGGTCGCCTCTTGTGGCCGGGTGTGCCCCCAACGAGCGGTGAGTATCCCCCAGCAAAAGGCGCCATGCTCGACCACCACCAGCGGCCAGTAGCGCAGCGCCGCCCACCAGCCCACACGTGGGGTGAGCCGGAGCGCGAGTCCCAGTGAGAGCACAATGGCACCAGCATGTCGCACCAGCTCGTGCGCCGGCTGACGCCCGTGGGGCCAATGTCGCGATTGCCAGTAGCTGCCGCAGCCGTAGCGATAGAGCTCTCGGGCGAGGGCGCGCATCGTTGTCGGCGCCCCATAGTGGACGACGCGACCTTGCTGTGTCACCAACAGGGAATAGCCAGCGGCGCGGAGCCGGAAGGAGAGATCAGCGTCCTCAGCCCAGGCATGCTCCTTGAAGCCATCAACGGCCTGCAGGGCCGCGCGCCGGAAGGCGGCATTCCCCGTGAGCAAGTAATCCACCTGTCCATGGCGGACCCGCTGACGATAGAGCCCTGTCGCCTCGAGGTAGGTGGCAACCCAGCCCATCGGGCTCGCGCCGACAATGGCTCCCCCGATGCCGGCAGCGTCACTTTCCGCCAGGGGGGTCACCAGGCTGCGCAGCCAGTCGGGAGCGGCGGCGCAATCAGCGTCTATGAAGGCGATCACCTCCGCCTGTGAGTCAGCCACTCCCCAGTTGCGTGCGCTGCCTGGCCCACCGTTGGCTTTCGTCAGGACGCGCATCGTCCCTGACCAAGAGGCGGCGAAGCGTCGCGCCACGTCCGCTGTGTTGTCGGTGGATCCGTCGTCGACGAGGATGAGCTCGTAGCGCGGGGCGGAATAGTCCTGGGCCGCTAGCGACGCCAAGGTCCGGGGAAGCCAGGCGGCGGCGTTGTACGCTGGCATGATCACGCTGACCATTGGGGACAAGCGGCTGCCGGCATGCTCACCGAGCTCGCTCACGGGCCCCTTCCCTGGGTGATCAGAAACCCCATCACCATACTCCTCGGGCAATCAACATGTATACGTCACCGCCAGCGACAAGTCCTTCGTCAGCGGCTGTGCCACCGCAAGGGACTTCGGTGTGGGCGCTGTGACCCCACTCGGCAGCGGTCCGGTCCGCGTGGCACAGGCGGGAAGGGTCAGCTGGTAGTCGAGGTTCTGGTTAACTACCCCAGCCTGTTTCTGGATCAGGGTGGTATACGACCACCCTGAGCCCACTTGGGTCGCCGCATGTGGCACAGTCCAGGTGACACTCACTTCCTGTCGTGTCCCATAGGAGACAAAGACCTTGCCGCCCCACTCGCTCCGTCCAAACGCGGTGTGAGTGGAGACGCTCGTCTGCCAGCCTG
>DASWAC010000078.1:0-4374 GCA_036391335.1 Ktedonobacterales bacterium | reverse complement strand
CAGCAGCCCCGCGACGCGCATGGCGGTGGGAAAGGTATCATTGGTAGATTGCGCCATGTTCACGTGGTCGTTCGGGCTGATGACCACTGCGGGCTTTCCATCCGGGCCCATGATCTTGTACGCGCCGCGCGTGCCACCAAGCATCTCGATGGCGCGGTTGGCCAGCACCTCATTCGCGTTCATGTTGTGCGAGGTTCCCGCACCCGCCTGATAGACATCCACGACGAACTGGTCACGCCACTGCCCCGCTAGCACCTCATCGGCTGCCCGTACGATGGTGTCTGCGACCTTGGGATCCAGCCGGTGGGTGTCGCGGTTGGCGAGCGCCGCTGCCTTCTTGACCAGGATGGTCGCATCGATCAGCTTTGGGTGGGCATGCTGCCCACTGATGGGATAATTTTCCACGGCCCGCTGGGTCTGGGCTCCCCAGAGCGCGTCGGCGGGAACCTTGACTTCGCCCAGGGAATCTTTCTCGATGCGGATGGAGACCGGTGCGTGATCGGTGCTCATATGCGAGGGACCTCCTATGGAGTGGGCTTGCTGCGGCGCGAAGCCACACGAGATTGTATCATCTTGAGTATGGGTGCGGCGCGGATGCCGCACGGGCCTATCGGCCCAGCGCCAGCCAGCCAGCGACGGCTGAGGAGACATGAGAGCTATGCACTTCGAGCTAGATGATGAGCAACAGGCAATACGTGAGGCGGTGGGTGACTTCGCGCGAGAGCGGATCGCGCCCAAGGCCGAGCAGTGGGACGAGGAGAGCCACTTCGCTCGCGAGCTATTCACTCCTCTGGCCGAGATGGGACTGGCAGGCATCCTCGCGCCCGAAGAGCACGGCGGCACGCCACTGCCGCGCTTGACCGGGGCCATCATCTATGAGGAGCTTGCCAAGGCCGACATGGGCACGGCCGTCTGGCTCTCGGTGCACAACATGGTGACCGGCCTGATTTGCCGCTTTGGCTCGCCAGAGCAGATGAGGCGATGGGTGCCTGGCCTGACCTCGGGGAAGCTGCTGGGCGCATTCTCACTGAGCGAGGCACATGCCGGGTCAGATGCCGCCAATGTGAAGTGCGCGGCCAGGCGCGACGGCGACCACTACGTACTCAACGGCTCGAAATTCTGGGTGACCAGCGCAGGCGTGGCCGACCTCTATGCCGTGATGGCACGCACATCCCCATCGCGGTCAGGCGGCATCTCCACCTTCATCGTCGAGCGCGACACCCCCGGGTTCAGCATCGGCAAGGTGGAGCGCAAGATGGGCCTGCACTCCTCGCCCACCGGTGAGCTGCTCTTTGAGAGCTGCCACATTCCGGCCGATCATCTGCTGGGCAAGGAAGGCGACGGCCTTAAGATCGCCCTCACCGCGCTCGACGGTGGCCGGGTGAATATCGGCGCGTGCGCCACCGGTGTGGCCCAGGCCGCGCTCGACATCGCCGTGGCCTATGCCAAGGACCGCCAGGCCTTTGGGAAGAGCATCGCCGCCTTGCAGGGCATCCAGTTCATGCTGGCGGATATGGCCATGCGCATCGAAGCGGGCCGCCTGTTGGTCTATGAGGCGGCGGCCAAGATGGATGCGGGCCGCCCTGAAGCCGCACACTATGCCTCGATGGCGAAGGCCTTCGCGACCGACGGCGCGATGGGCGTGACGACGGACGCCGTGCAGGTGCTCGGCGGCGCGGGCTATGTGCGCGACTGGCCGGTGGAGCGCTTCATGCGCGATGTGAAGTCGGCGCAGATCTTCGAGGGCACGAACCAGATTCAGCGGGTGCTCATCGCCCGCGCGCTGCTCGGTGACGCCGCGAAAGGCTGACATGGCTGAGACGACTATAATCTATTGGGTACCCTGCCACACGACAGAAAAGAAATGAGCGCACCTCTGATGACACCGCCAGATTCCAAGCGGGTGATCCAGCTTGGGCATAGTCCCGACTCCGACGACGCCTTCATGTTCTATGGCCTGGCTGAGCATAAGGTGGACACTGAGGGTTACACCTTCGAGCACACGCTGCGCGATATCCAGACGCTCAACGAGTGGGCGCGTGAGGGCAAGATCGATATCACCGCGATCTCGGTGCATGCCTATGCCTATGTCGCCGACAAGTATGCCATCATGGCCTCAGGCGCCAGCATGGGCGACAATTATGGCCCGATGGTGGTCACTCGCGAGCCGGTGGATGCGGTCGCCCTGAAAGGCAAGCGCATTGCCATTCCCGGCACGATGACCAGCGCGTTCCTGGCGCTTCGGCTCTTCCTGGGCGATTTCGCCTATGATGTCATGCCCTTCGATGAGATCATGCCGGCGGTGGCCGAGGGAAAGGTCGAGGCAGGCTTGCTCATCCATGAGGGCCAGCTGACACACAGCGAGCTGGGTCTGCACTGCGTGGTGGACCTGGGCAAGTGGTGGCACACGGAGACGAACGGGCTGCCGCTGCCCCTGGGTGTGAACGCCGTGCGGCGCGACCTGGGCGCGGAGGGGATGGCCGCCATGCAGCGCATCCTCAAGCGCAGCATCGAATATGGCCTGCAGCACCGCGCCCAGGCGCTGAGTCACGCGATGCGCTATGCCCGTGGCCTGGCCACGGAGACAGCCGATGCATTCGTCGGTATGTATGTGAATGACTGGACGGTTGACCTAGGCCCGAAGGGCGAGGAAAGCATCCGCCTCTTCCTCCAGCGCGGGGTCGAGGCCGGCATCATTCCCGCTGTGCCCGTAGACTTTATCCGCTGATTTGGCTCTTGCGCTGCGTGGCACGTCTGGATAACCAATGACTCCTCCTCATGATGAAGTGAGTGTGCCTGCGCATGGTCTGCCCAAACTGCCAGACTGAGAATAGCCCTGACGCGCGCTTCTGCATCGCGTGTGGACAGCCGCTGCCTCTTGTCTGCCCGCGCTGCGGCTCGCTGAATCCGGCGGTGGCGCGCTTCTGCAATCAGTGTGGCCTCCCGCTGGAAGGGCTGGCCACGGTGACCGCTCCGCCACTGGGCGACGGCAGCGTGCTGGTCCCTCCGGTCGAGCCGATCGAGTCGGATGAGCAGCGGCGTGTCGTCACCATCCTCTTTGCGGACCTCATCAGCTCGACTGCGCTGGCCGATGGAATGGATCCCGAGGATGTGCGCACGCTGCTCGCGGGCTTCTTCACCGGGATGGCCCGCGAGATTCGCCGGCATGGCGGCACCGTCGAGAAATACATCGGTGATGCGGTGATGGCTGTCTTTGGCCTGCCCGTCGCCCACGAGGATGATCCCTTGCGTGCCGTGCGGGCGGCACTCGACATGCAGGCGACCCTGCGGCAGCTCAATGTCGAGCGACAAGCGGCCGAGCCAGGCTCGCCTGAGCTGGCCATGCGCATCGGCATCGACACGGGTGATGTCGCCGCCTCGATCTCCGCCTCGGAGGGGGGCGACTTCCTCGTCACCGGCGACGCCGTGAACGTGGCGGCCCGCTTGCAGCAGTTGGCCCCACCGGGCGGCATCCTCGTCGGACCACGCACCCGGCGTGGCACCACCAGCGCCGTGAAGTATCGCGCGCTCCCGGCGGAGGTGCTGCGTGGGAAGTCGCGTGCCACCCGCGTGTGGGAGGTCGTCGAGCTGCTGGACGCGGGCGCTGCGCCGGTGACGCCATCTCACGGCGACGGCCTCAGTGCGCCACTGGTGGGCCGCGAGACCGAGCTCAACGTGCTCGACAGCATGTTCTCGCGAGTGCTGCGCGAGCGGCGGCCCGCACTCGTGACCATCCTCGGCGCGCCGGGCATCGGCAAGACGCGCCTCGCCCGCGAGAGCATCCGGCGGATGCTGGCAACCCCAGCGCCACCAGTCTTCGCACCGCTTGAGACGGTAGGCGCCTCGCCAGGGCGCAGCTCACGCCGGGCCACGGCGGCCGTCGTGGAGCGAGGTGGCCCGCTCGTCCTCGAAGGGCGCTGCCCATCATACGGCGAGGGGATCGCATACTGGCCGCTAGCGCAGATGCTGCGCACGTGGGCGGGCTTCAACCTGCTGACCCCCGCCGGTGAGGCACTCGCGCGGCTATCCGCTGGCCTGCGACAGCTTCCGCGGCTGGCCGTCTCCGGCGAAGATATCGAAAAGCTCGCCGCGACGTTGGGGCACACCATCGGCATCACGACGAAAGAGGCTCGCCCGTCGCTCATGGCAGTGGAAGGCGCACAAACGCAGGAGACCACATTCCGCGCCTGGCGGCTCTTCTTCGAGGCGCTAGCGGACGACTGCGGGCTGATCGTGCTGGTGGAGGATGTCGCCTGGGCCGATGAGCTGCTCTTGCAGCTGCTGGAGCACGTCGCCGAGCGGGCCTCGGGTGTGCCACTGCTGGTGCTGTGCACGGCGCGACCCGAGCTGCTGGAGCGCCGCCCAGACTGGGGT
>DASWAC010000077.1:0-3986 GCA_036391335.1 Ktedonobacterales bacterium | reverse complement strand
CGACCGGTCAAGCCTATGGTCATCGGGGTGGCGGGTGGCACCGGCGCGGGCAAGACCACGGTCGTGCGCGCCATCGTCGAGGCGCTGGGGCCGGAGCGCGTGGTGCAGATCGCCGAGGATGCCTATTATCGCGAGTATAGCCACCTCACCGAAGTCGAGCGCCGCGACATCAACTGGGATCACCCAGACTCAATCGAGACCGAGCTGCTGGTGCGGCAGCTGAGTGAGCTGATCAGCTGGAAGCCGATCGAGCAGCCCATCTATGATTTCGCGGCCTACGCGCGTAATGTGGCGACGGTGCACCTGGAGCCGCGCCCGGTCATCATTGTCGAGGGCATCCTCATCTTTGTGGAGCCGCGCCTGCGCGACCTCTTTGATGTGAAAGTCTTTGTCGAGACCGATGCCGACCTGCGCTTCATACGCCGGCTGCGGCGCGACGTGAGCGAGCGCGGGCGCAGCGTGGAGAGCGTCATCGGCCAGTATCTCGATACCGTGAGGCCTATGCACCTCGCGTTCGTCGAGCCCATGAAGCGGTTCGCGGATATCATCGTGCCTGAAGGCGGCGAGAACACAGTGGCCATTCAACTGCTGCGCGCCGCATTGCTGCAGGCGACGCAGTCCGGGTGACTTCCTGTTTGGCGTGATGGGGGCGGGAAAGTCAGTCTGGGCTGGCTGCCCAGGAGATCGTGCGCCAGAGTGTGCTCAGCGAAAGAGCGTGCGCACTGCCGGGCGGAAGAGCACATAGAGCAGGTAGGCGCACGTGCCGAGCATGATGACGAGCCCCAGGGGGCGCGCGGCCATGCCCATGACCAGCTCATATGCACTGATGAGCATGAAGAGCGGGATGAAGCCCACCAGCTCGAACCAGACCCAGCGCCGCATCTGCAAGAAGCCGAGACCTACGGTGAAACAGAGCAGGCCTAGCCCAAGCAAGCTCAGGTCAAAGACGATGTCCGTCCACTGCGGTCCTGGACCATTCAGCACCGGCACATAGCCCCAATACGCTGGGCCATCTTGAAAGAGGAGGAAGCCGCCCACTGGCACGAAGATGCCGGCAAGGATGAGTGAGATCACGGCAACTCGCGTGGCCCATGGGGGACGCGCGGGGAACACGTCGGCCATCTGAGGGCTCCTTGTCGCATGCCGCGAGGTGGAGAAGGGCCACGCTCATATCGGGTGCTGCGGCCATGCTAACATAGGCGGCGCCAGAGCGCAAGCCTCCCAGTGTGGTCAAGTCTAGCTCTGCATTGTCCATGCGCACCATTCCTCATGCGAAGCAAGCGGGCGCGTCCGATCACGTGGCGGAGGCCTGGGCTAGCCCGAAGGTCGTGAGCTGTGCGAGAAGCGAGCGAATGGGGCAAGATGCCGACACCGGCGCGAGGACAACAAAAACCCCTCAGGATGACTGAGGGGGTCTGGCGTGCCCGAGAGGATTCGAACCTCCGGCCTTTGGCTCCGCAGGCCAACGCTCTATCCACTGAGCTACGGGCACAGATAACAGGCGTATTGTAGCCCATCCCTCCCGCAAAGTCAAATGCGGTACGCTTCGAGAGCCATGCCAGCAGCGAGCGCCGTCGTCACGTGCATCCTCTGTGAGACGCGGCGTCGTGATACAATTCCAGGTGCACTGATCCACTTGAACATGAGGAACCTATCTGTGAGTGACCTGAGCACGACGAGCGCGGACCTGCGCCGCCGCATTGAAGAAATTACGGTGCATCTTTGACCTGGCTGAGAAGAAGCGCCAGATCGCGGCCATAGAAGAAGAAGCCGCCAACCCAGATTTTTATGCCGACCGCGCCAATGCCGAGCAACGTATGCGCGCCCTCTCGCGCCTGCGCGATGAAGTGACCATGTGGGAATCTCTGGCCACACGCGCCAAGGATCTCGACGAGCTGGTCGAGCTGCTCGACGAAGAGCCGGATGAGGCGCTCGACGCGGAGGCCCGCACCGAGGCCGCCAGCATCAGCGCGGAGCTCGACCGGCTGCGCCTGCGCCAGCTGCTCTCTGGTGAGCACGACGCCTCGTCGGCGCTCGTCTCGATTCACGCGGGCAATGGTGGCACCGACGCGATGGACTGGGTCGAGATGCTTCGCCGCGCCTACATGCGCTGGGCGGAATCGCACGGCTATAAGGTCGAGCTGCTCGACGAGATGCCTGGTGAGGAAGCCGGCATCAAGAGCACGACCTTCAGCGTCACGGGGCCCTATGCCTATGGCTACCTGCGTGGCGAGGCAGGCGCCCACCGGCTGATTCGCCTCTCCCCGTTCGATGCGGCCCATCGGCGGCAGACCTCTTTCGCGAAGGTCGAGATCATGCCGGATATGGGCGATGACCCCATTGATATCGTCATCCGTCCCGAAGACCTGGAGGTAGACACGTTCCGCGCGACGGGAGCCGGCGGCCAGCACATCAACAAGACGGATTCCGCCGTGCGCATGCGCCACAAGCCGACCGGCGTGGTGGTGACCTGCCAGAATGAGCGGTCGCAGATTCAGAACCGCGAGATGGCGCTGCGGATGCTCAAGTCAAAGCTCTATGAGCTGGAGCTCGAAGCTCGCGAGCGTGAGGCGGCCCGGCTCAAGGGCGAGCATGTGGAGGCCGACTTCGGCACCCAGATTCGCACGGTCACACTCCATCCCTACACGCTGGTGAAAGATCATCGCACCGGCGCCGAGCAGGGCGACACGGTGTCCTATCTCAACGGCGAGGTGGACCGCTTCATCGAGGCAAACCTGCTAGCGCGCGCGGGCCAACTGCCTGAGGGAGCGGCCTCCTGATGCTGCCATTGCTCGTAGTGGTGACCGGCCTGCCCGCCGCCGGCAAGACGACCCTGGCCCGCCAGCTCGCCGCCAGCACCAGCATGCCGCTCTTTAGCAAAGATGGCATCAAAGAGACGCTCTACGACGCTCTGGGCACCGGCGATCTGGCCTGGTCGCGGCGGCTTGGCGCGGCCACGTTCGATCTGCTCTTCCACATTCTCGGCAGCGAGCTCGCTGCTGGGCGCTCTTGCCTGGTGGAAGGCAATTTCGACGCGCAAAAGGCCACACCCCGCTTCAACGCGCTGCAGACGATTCACCTCTTCAGGCCATTCCAGCTCCTGTGTGTCGCCGAGGGGTCCACTCTGCTGGCGCGCTACGCCGCCCGCACCGGCACGCGGCATCCTGGCCACCACGACACGGAAGTGCTGGCGACAGCGAGCGCCGCCCTGCTGATGGGCGTCGCGGAGCCGCTGGGTCTGGGTGGCACGCTCATCACGGTGGATACCACGAATCCGGCAGCCATAGATGTGGATGGGCTGAGTCGCCTCATCCTGGGCGAGGCGCGCCTGACGGCATAGCCACCCTAGCATGCGGTTCGCTTGTCTCTGGCGGGCTCATGGGCTACACTGGGCCGCAGTGAGGGAGCGCCATGACTGACCTGTCCGGATATCCATCTGATGAGAGCGACCTGATCACCCGCAGCCAGCGGGGCGATGTGGCCGCCTTCAACACGCTGATCGAGCGCTATCAGCATCTGGCCTATGCGCTGGCGCTGCGCATGCTGGGGAATCCCGACACCGCCGCCGACGTCACGCAGGACGCCTTTCTCTCAGCGTTCCGTGCCATCACCACGTTTCGCGGCGACTCGTTTCGCCCCTGGCTGCTGCGCATCGTCAGCAACGGATGCTACGACGTCTTTCGCGCCCAGCGACGGCGTCCGGCCACCTCGCTGGATGAGATGCTGGACCCCGTCGAGAGCGGCTCCGGTGATGCTTCCTTACCCACCTCGCTGGTGGATGCGCTGCGTGATCCCGAGCAGCTGGCCCTGCGCAAAGAGGTGATCGCCGCCATCGAGGCCGCACTGCTGCTGGTGGCCCCTGATCAGCGGCTGGCGGTGGTGCTGGCCGATATCCATGGGATGAGCTATGACGACATCGCACAGGTTGTGGGCGTGCCAGTGGGAACGGTGAAGTCACGCATTGCGCGCGGCAGACTGCGGCTGCG
>DASWAC010000076.1:0-2185 GCA_036391335.1 Ktedonobacterales bacterium | reverse complement strand
GGTGGCGGTGACTTCCCTCGCGATGTTGGCCAGCGTGATCATCATCGCGAACTCAGTGGCCCTGGCGATGCTAGAGCGGCGACGCGAGCTGGGCATTCTCAAGGCGGTGGGCCATACGAGCCGGAGCGTGCTGGCTGAGGTGGTCAGGGAGAATGGCATCGTCGGCTTCACGGGAGCCCTGATGGCGCTGGCAGTGGTCGTGGCGGCGGCGACGCTGCTCGGGAAGGTTGCCTTCAACCTGACCGTCGTGATTCCCACCCTGACCGTGCTGGGTGTGGTGGCGGCGACGGTCGTGATATGCATCATGGTGGCGGGGATGGTCGCCTGGCAGGCGACACGGGTGCGCCCGGTGGAAGTGCTGCGCTACGAATAGAGGGGATAGAGCGTCCTCCACTTCTCTCGGGAGGTGGAGGGCTGCGTATACGATGATAGGAGATGGGCAACGAAGGAACGCAACCGCGTATGCCGGCTCATGAGAGGAAGACACCTATGCGCTCAGTAGCGAATCGCTTTGGCACACTGCGCTGGCGACTCATTCTCTCGTGCTTCGTGGCAGCGTTCACCGCGATGTTGACGCTGGAGTTCGCGTTCGTCATCGTTCCGGGCATTTTCGTCATGACGGCGCCTCAGCGCCCTGCGTCACTGGTCCGGGGGCTGCAAGGGCTTGCGCCGCAGCTCGCCACACCGCTGCGGCAGAGCGAGCCAGATCATGCGCAGCTGCTTTCGGCACTCACCGCCTATAAACAGCCAATCCTGATTACAGAGGGCCTGACCGATAATTATCGCAGTGGGGTCTCCGTGAACGCGGGTAAGAACGCCACCCTTTCTGTGATGAGCCGGAGTGGCGAGCCACTCGCTGCGCTGGCCCCAGCTGGCAGCCTGGCGCCCGCACTGGAGCATGCCCGGCAGTCTTCCGCTGCTAAGATGGTCATTGCGGCAGCCCTGCGCAATGATACGAAGACAGCAGATCTGATCCAGGTCACCACCGATGGGTATACAGTGGCTGCCGCGCCGATCACGGATTCCGACGGCACCGCACGCGGCGCGCTCTTCATCTCGGTAGACCTCGCCGGACTGCTGCGTCCTGTCTATCTGCTCAACCTGATCGCGCTCCTTCCCACCGTGGTCATCTTCGCTTTCATCGCCAGCATCGTAGGTGCCATCTTCGGCATGTTGACCGCACGCGGTCTGACACAGCGGCTGCTGCGCCTCACCTCGGCAGCGGACGCCTGGAGCAAAGGCGATTTCATGGTGTCAGCGCGCGATGCTTCGAGTGATGAGCTTGGACAGCTCGCGCGTGACCTCAATCGCATGGCGGAGCAGCTCCAGACCTTGCTTCGCGACCGGCAGCAGCTAGCGGTCGTGGAGGAGCGCAATCGTCTGGCTCGCGAGCTGCACGATTCCGTGAAGCAGCAGATGTTCGCGCTGACCATGCTGGTGGGGAGCGCACAGCTCGAGGTGGCTGAGCAATCCGAAGCCAAGCGCCTGCTGAGTGAGGCAGAGCGCATCGCGGCGGGTGCGCAGAAAGAGATGGCAGCGCTGATTCAGGCACTGCGTCCCGTTGCGCTGACCAACCAGGAGCTCAGTCCGGCGCTGCGCGAGCTGTGCCATGATTGGGAGCAGGGGAGCGGCATCAGCTGCGACGCGCGTGTGCCTGATGGGTTGGCGGTGAGATCACCTATCGCCCAGCAGGTATTCCGCGTCACACAAGAGGCGCTGGCCAACATCGCGAAGCACAGTGGCGCGACCAGGGTGGAGCTCCACGCGGATGTCGAGGGGGGAGCCTTGGCTTTGCGTATCAGCGACAACGGGCAGGGATTCAACGTCGCCCAGGCTCAGGGCCGGGGTCTGGGGCTCACCAGCATGCGAGAGCGTGTGGAAGAGCTCAATGGCGTGCTCCACATCTCGAGCTCAGTCGGCGGCACCCGCCTGGATGTGCGCATCCCACTGGCCGAGCAGCCAAACATATCACCGGCGGATTCCAGTTCTGCGCTCACCTCGCCGTATCAGGCATAAAAGGGGGCCTCCGCAATGACACAGACAATTTCCGTGCTGATCATCGATGACCACCATCTAGTGCGCGAAGGAGTGCGCACATTCCTTCAGAAGCAAGGTGACATTACCGTGGTAGGTGAGGCAGCCTCTGGGCAAGAGGGGCTGCGACTCGTGTCTGAGCTGGTTCCCG
>DASWAC010000075.1:0-4690 GCA_036391335.1 Ktedonobacterales bacterium | reverse complement strand
TGGGTGGGCGAGTCGGAGCGCGGTGTGCGCGAGACCTTTGCCCGCGCCAAGCAGGTCGCGCCATGTGTCCTCTTTCTGGATGAGCTCGACGCGATGGCTCCGCAGCGTGGGCACGCCTTCGACGGCGTAGCGGACCGCGTGATCGGCCAGCTGCTGACTGAGCTGGATGGCATCGAGGGGCGGCGAGGGGTCATCGTGGTGGGCGCGACGAACCGGCCGGAGCTGCTCGATCCCGCCATCCTGCGGCCAGGCCGCTTTGACCTGGTGATCGACCTCCCACTGCCTGATCGCGACGCCCGCCGGATGATCTTCGCCATCCATCTGAAGAAGCGCGCCCTGGGCGGTGGGGTCTCGCTCGACACGCTAGCCAAGCGCTCCGACGGGCTCTCAGGCGCCGATATCGAGGCGATCTGCCGGCGTGCGGCCCAGCTGGCGGTGGCCGACTGGCTGCGCCTTCGTGGCAGCGCCGTGGCACGCACCGCGCCAGCTCAGGTGCCCGTCGAGATGCGCCATTTCGACGTAGCCATCGAGGCGGTGCGCAACCGGCTCTACGACTAGCCGCGCCGCGCGTAGAACGCGGGCTCGGAGCCGAGCACCACGAGCTGATGCACGGCGCGTGAGGCCGCTTGATAGAGGTAGCGGTCACGCAGACGATGCCCCTCGATGCCGTCCAGCTCAGCAAGGATGACGATGCGGCGCTCCAGGCCACGTGCCGAGCGGATGGTGGACAGGCTCACGTTGGATCGCCTCACGGCGTGGGCGGTCTTCACGACGATATGGCTGCCGACCCGGCGCGATGCGTTCTTCGCGAAGAAGCGGCTCCTCACCTGGCTGCGGCACGTGATGATGAGGATGTCGTTTGGGTTGAAGCCATCGAGCTTGATGAGCCGGTCGAGGGCAACTTCGAGGGCCGCGCGCTCGGAATCCTGACCATGCGCTATCTGCGTCATCCCGGCGGGATCGAGGAACCACGTCGGGCGACCGCCTTCGATGGTGCAGCGGGCAAATTGCTCGGGCCGCGCCCCGGCCCGCTGATGGAACGCGCTCACGACCTCATAGACGGCGCGTGTGTTGCGCAGGTTATTCGTCAAGAGTCCGTCTCGCGCCAGCGGCACAGGCGGTCGCCACGTTCCACCCTCTTCGCGCTGGATCGGATCACCGAAGGCATAGATCATGCCATGGCGCTGGTCGCGCAAGAGCCGAGGCAGTGAGCGCCACAGCGCGGTCGTGATGTCTTGCGCGTCATCCACGAGAATGGCGTCATAGGTCACCTCGTCAGCGGCCCGCTTTTGCTGGCGGAGCGCTTGCGCCAGGAGGTCCGCGACGTGCTCCGGCGAGCCACCACGCGTCTTGGGCGGATCCTGCCGTGCGGCTTCGCGCACCGCGCGTGTCATGCTCTCGACACTGCGGACATGGAGACGTGTCTTGATGCCGATCTCGTCAGGCTGCAACTGGCGCATCAGACTGGTGGCCAGCGCTGGGTTCTCGCACATCAGCAGCACACGCAGACCACGCGCCGCGAGCCGCCGCGCCTTCTCATAGGCCAGCACGGTCTTGCCGGTGCCGGCCGCCCCCATGACACAGAGCCGATTGGCCGCTTCAAGCTCTTCGAGCAGCAGGAACTGCTGCTGTGTGAGGTCTTCAATCTGTCGCTCGGGCCCGTCCACGGTGGAGGAAAAGCGGGCGGTAACCCGCATGGTCGGCGCGAAGGTCGCCGTGAGCGCGGCGACGCAGTCGGGCGTGAAGGGCGCCATGGCGTGCCCATTGGCCTGGTTGTTGGCCACGCGCAGCAGCCCCTGCCTCACGTCGGTGAAGTCCTCTCGATCGAGCACCACCAGGTTCATCGCGTCGGTCGCCCAGGTGGAGGTCCACACCACATCGGTGAACCATACCGCGTGGATGACGGGAATAGTCGGCGCGAACGGGTGCGTCAGCGGGCCGTCATAGAGGGCGCGGCTCACCAGGTGCGCGACGGTTTCCACCTGCTTGAACGGATTTACCTTCCGGTTGTTCGTATTGCGCTTCATATTCGTATACCAGCGCTGTTTCTGCTTTTCCGCTCGCTTTTCCTGCCCGCCTTTCACTTCGAGCGCCAGCAGATTGCCGGTGGGGGTGACGATAAGAAAGTCGCACTCGCGGGGGGGATCGTCCTCAGGCCAGGGCTGAGGCGGGTAGAACTTGATGCCGTGATAGATGATCCAGTCGTCGCTCAGGGTCCTGGCGAACTCGTGATACAGCTTGATCTCAGCTTCGCTGTTACAGTTCGCGTGTGGCCCGGCCTCGGGGAACATCCTTGCCATGTACGACCTTCCAAACAACCCAGCGACCCGGTTGGCGTAGAATATGCGACCATGTACGTGGTCGCGGTGATGGGCGCTGCCTTGCGCTCCATCGCACTGTCTCTAATTCCCTTCGCTTGTTGAGTGCGCGGGTGTCTAGCGCACAATGCATTCTCCAGTATACGCGGCTTCTGGCACCACAGCAATCCCCGTGCCCGAACACCCACGGCACTCATGGTGGTGTTTTCGCGGTGGTGTTTTCGCGTCATGATGATTGCGACAGTGTTCTCGCTATCACATTGCTGTCTCGCGCGCTGGCTTTCGCGCGATAGCTTTCGCGCGATAGCTTTCGCGAGATGGTTCTGTGAAGGCAGCTCTACGGCAGCATCCCCAGGGAGGATCACACTATGGAGATCGAGCTGGCAACACGCCTGAGCGGCGTGACGGTGTTCCCCGACCAGGCGCAAGTGACCCGCACCGGTGAGGTCGAGGTTCCCAGCGCGGGCGAGCATCTGCTGCGGGTGGATGGCCTACCGCTCGGCCTGTGGGCGCAGAGTCTGCGTGCGACCGGACGTGGCCCCGCCGGCACGCGCCTGCTCAGCGTCGAGCAGACACGCGCGATGAATCCGGCGGCCCCAGAGGCAGACCTGACGGCGCTGCGTGAGGAATTGGAGCGGCAGGAGCGCGTGGTCTCCCTGTTGGATGAGCGGCTCAAGGCCCTCGATGAGCGTGAGGCGTGGCTGAAGAACCTGGGCCACGAGATGACTCACTCGTTGGCCAAAAGCATTGCCCGGGGCACCGCAAAGACCGAGGACGCCAGCGGCTTCTTCACCTTCGCGGATGAGCAGGCAACGCAGATCGCCACCAGCCGGCTCGACATCCAGCGCCAGCGGACCGAGGCGCAGCGCGCGCTCGACGCGAAGCGCCGTGACTATAGCCAGCGGGGCGGGCAACGCCAGCCGGACCGCATCACCGCACAGGTGCGCATCCAGACGGCGACAGCAGGGACCGTCTCGATTGCCCTTTCCTACCTGATCCACGGCGCATCCTGGCATCCACGCTATGACGCGCGAGTTGATACCGAAGCGCGCACGGTGAAGCTCACGCAGCAGGCGGTCGTCACGCAGTCCACAGGTGAGGCGTGGTCAAATGTTGAGCTTGCGCTCTCGACGGCACGCCCATCGGCGGCGGTGCGGCTGCCCGATGAGCCGGATCCCTGGTTCGTGGATATCGCCAGACCCTTGCCACCGCCAGCCCCCATGATGGCCCGCGCTGCGAAGGCTTCGGCCTCCCTCGGGGCGGTCGGGGGCATCGGCGAGGAGATGGCTGATGCCATCGCCCCCATCATGCCACTGGCCGCACCAATGCCGCAGGGCGCACCAATGGCAGTGGCGAGCGTCGGCATGGATCGCGCGGGCGCGGCGCAAGTCTTTCGCCTGCCAGGTGGCGCCGATGTGCCATCTGATGGGTCGCCGCACATCTTGAGCCTGGGCGACAGCGATTTGCCCGCTCAGCTCGACTATGTGACCCAGCCGGCGCGCACGCCAGGCGCGCACCTGCGGGCAGTCGCCATCAACGAGGCGGGGCGCGTGTTGCTGCCGGGCGAGCTGCACATCTTCCATAGTGGGACCGCGGGCGATGAATATGTGGGACAGACGGCGATCGAGCTGACGGCCGAGCATGCGGAGATGCCGCTCTATCTCGGGGTAGATGACAACGTGCGTGTGAAGCATGAGATGGTCGAGCGTGACACCGACAAAGGCAACCTGCTGCAGCGCGGGGTCCGCAAGACCACCTATGGCTATCGTGTCACCATTAGCAATCACACAGGCAGCGCACAGCGCATCGTCCTCAAGGATTGTCTGCCCGTGCCGCGTAACGAAAAGATCCGCGTGACCGTCTTGGAGATGAGGCCCCAGCCAAGCGAGAGAACAAAGCTGGAGCAGCTGACCTGGGCGCTAAGCCTCGCGCCTGGCGAAGAGAAGCCGGTCGAGTGGCGTTTCACCGTCGAGATGCCAAACGATGCGCCAGTGATCGGATTGCCTTGAGCGTCACGTTGGGCGGATTCGCGAAGGAACCGCTTGACGGGGCAGGGCGAGTGCGATATGATAACAAAGCGCCTTGTGACCGGGCCGATTTGCTCGACCCCGACACAGCCGCCCCCGAGATCTCATGCAGACCCGGCGGAAAGCACTTGAACAACCGCATAGCGTAACGAATAGCGATGCAAGATGAGCGCGCGCCTAGGCGCGTGCACGTGTTGTGTTGTCTCAATTTTGCCGAGGGCGAGGGGGCTGTGCTGTAGGGATGCCCGAGAGGGTTGACGTACAGGGCAGAAGGAATCGCCAAGTGAGAAGGGTGTTGGGGGGATGCCTAGGGGCACACGGCCGATGAAGGACGCGGAGAGCGGC
>DASWAC010000074.1:0-7628 GCA_036391335.1 Ktedonobacterales bacterium | reverse complement strand
GACGAACGGCACCGTCGCGCTGCACCGCTGCGAGGGCGCGGGCCTCACCCTGGCTGGCTCACTGCGCAACGCACGCGCTGTCGCGCACGCCGCGCTCGCTTTCGCCCGGCGGCGACAGGGTGACGTGCTCATCGTCTGCGCGGGCAGGGGCGCAGAGCCCGCACTGGACGACACCCTATGCGCTGGTGTCATCTGCCAGGAAGCGCTGGCCCTGGCGCACGAGGGCGAGCTGGCCCTGGCCGACGGGGCGCACATCGCGCTCACGGTGGCCGATGCGGCGCACGATGACGACGCGCGCCAAAAGGTGCTGGAGTTAAGCGGCGCAGCGCGCTATACCCGGAGCATCGGCCTTGGCCGTGACCTCGACTGGTGCGCCGTGACGAACGCCAGTGACGCGGTTCCCTGTGTGGTGGGGCACGACAGCGATCTGCTGATGATCGAGCGCTACGCGGAGCCGGGACAGCACTAGAGGGAGCGGGCGCATGTTCACAAGCGAGAGCCTGCTGGCCGCGACCCATGGGCGTGTCGTGCATGGCCCTTTGCCCGCGAGCTTCCTCGGCGCGGCCACCGACAGCCGGCAGGTGCGCCCAGGCGACCTCTTCGTGGCGCTGCGCGGTGAGGTCATGGATGGCCACCACTTCATCCCGGCGGCTGCGGCCAGTGGCGCGAGCGCAATCCTCTGCGCCCAGGCCGACACGAGCGTCACCACGCCTCAGGTGGTGGTAGCCGACCCGCTGGCGGCCTTTCATGCGCTGGCGCGCGCCCACGTGGCCGGCATGTCAGCGCGCATCATCGCCGTCGCGGGCAGCAACGGGAAAACCAGCACGAAGGAAGCCATCGCCCACCTGCTGGAAAAGCTCGGCCCCACGCATCGCACCATCGGGAACCTCAATACCGAGACAGGCGTGCCCATCTGCTTGCTGCAGATCGAGCCGTGGCACCGCTTCGCAGTCATCGAGATGGGCGCCCAGCGCACCGGCGAGGTCGCACTGCTCTGCACCATCGCGCCGCCATCCATCGGCGTGGTGACCGTGGTCGGACCCGAGCATCTTGAATTCTTCGGTGACATGGCGCACATCATCGAAGCGGAGGGTGAGGTGATAGACGCGCTCGCCCCCGAGGCGTTGGCCGTGCTGAATGCCGATGATCCCGATGTGCGCGCCATGCGAGCCCGTCACCAAGGCCCCACGCTGCTCTATGGCCGCGATCCACGCGCCGACGTGCGCGCGCTGCGCCCCGGCGGTGACACGCTCTCCGGCCGCAGCTTCACGCTGCGCATCGGGAAGGAATCGGCGCGGGTAAGACTGCGCCTGCCCGGCGAGCATGCCATCTCGACGGCGCTGGCTGCGGCCACGGTGGCACATCGCTGTGGGATGAGCGTGCCGCGCATCGCCCGCGCGCTGGGTGAGCTATGCCCTGCCAGTCGTCGTGGCGAGGTGAAGCGTGGCGTTACCGGCTTCACGCTGGTGGACGACTCGTATAACGCGAACCGGCAGTCGGCGGAGGCGGCCATCCAGACGTTAGCGGGAGCCCGGTTGCGTAGCGGCGGGCGGCGATGGTTCGTCTTTGGTGACATGCTGGAGCTCGGGGCGCATTCACCGGTGGAGCACGCAGGTGTGGGCGCTGTCGCGGCGCAGGCGCACCTGGATGAGCTGGTGCTCGTCGGGGAAGATACAGCGCACACGGCCGATGCGGCTCTCGCGGCAGGCATGCCGGCGCGTGACGTGCGCTACTTCGCGGCGCGGCGAGCCGATGCGGCGGCGATGACCACGGCCCGGCAGGCTGCGGCGGCCTATGTGTGTGAGCGCGCCGGCCCGGCGGATGTCGTGCTGGTGAAGGGCTCGCTGGGCACAGGGATGGGCGCTGTCGTCGCGGCGCTGACCGGCGAGGCTGAGGCGGACCATTGATGGCTTTGAGAGGGTGTGGACTGCCGGCGGCGCACCCCCACCCAAGAATGCCACACTATAATCGCGTGACCTGATGAATGAGTAGTGAGAGGACATGGCCATCCCTTGAGCGCGGCGCAAGACAAGCCAGGCGGCACATCCGCCGCCCACAGCGCGCACGGCAACCATAGCCCCATTCGCGCGCAATATCTCGCCACCAAGCGGCAACATCCCGATGCGCTGCTCTTCTTCCGCATGGGTGATTTCTACGAGCTCTTCGACGAAGACGCCGAGGTCGCCTCGCGCGAGCTGGAGTTGACGCTGACCAAGCGCGAGTGGGGACGCGGCGAGCGCAGCCCGATGGCGGGCGTGCCGCATCACGCGGCGGACGGCTACATCGCGCGGCTCATCGCGAAGGGCTTCCGCGTGGCCGTGTGCGAGCAAGTGAGCGATCCCGCTCTCTCGAAGGGGCTGGTGGAGCGCGAGGTGCTGCGGGTGGTCACCCCAGGCACGGTGATGGATCCCGCACTGCTGGCCGCCAAGCGCAACAACTTCCTCGCGGCAGTCGCGCTGGGCCGCGACGCCGTAGGCCTGGCCTGGGCCGATATCACCACCGGCGAGTTTGCCTGCACCCAGCTCCAGACGAGTGAGCCTGAGGCCGCGCTGGTGCGCGAGCTGGCCCGCGTGCAGCCCGCCGAGGTGCTGGTGGAGGCAGAGCGTGGTGAGCGCTTCATCCCGCAGCGCGGTGAGACCGTCGCCAGCGACGACGAGCCCGCCACCCTGGCCGATCGCCTCGCCGCGCCAGGCAGCGCGGTGCGCACGGTCATCACACCGCACGATCCCTCCGCGTTCCGCGAGGACCTCGCCCGCGAGCGGCTGCGCGAGCACTTTGGCGTCACCTCCCTCGAAGCCTTTGGCTGTGAGCATCTCCCCCTGGCGGTGCGCGCGGCCGGCGCGGTGCTGCACTATCTGCGCGAGACGCAGCGCGGGCTTCTGGCCCAGGTGACGGCGCTCGAAACCTACAGCGTCAGCGGCTTCATGGCGATGGACCCGCACACCCGGCGCAATCTGGAGCTTTTCGAGTCGGGGCGTGGGGGCCAGGTGAAAGGCTCGCTGCTGTGGGTGCTGGATGAGACACGCACCCCCATGGGTGGCCGCCTGATGCGCCGCTGGCTGAATGAGCCGCTGGTGGACTTGCCTGCCTTGCTCGCCCGGCAGGAATCCGTCGCCGCCGCGCACGAGGACGCCGCACTGCGCACCCGGCTGCGGCATGCGCTGGCCCACACCGGCGACCTGGAGCGCCTGGCGAACCGTGTCCTGCAGCGCATCGCCACGCCGCGCGATCTGGTGGTGCTGGCGGGCGGGCTTCACTCCGTGGAGCAGATGGACGCAGCGCTGGAAGATGCCCCACCAGGGCTGGCGCACGTGACGGCGGCCATCACCCCACTGCCGGACCTGCGCGCCCTCATCGCCCGCGCCCTGGTAGACGAGCCGCCACTCGGCCAGTCCGATGGAGGGCTGATTCGCCAGGGATATTCCGAGGAGCTCGACACCCTGCTCTTCACCGCACGCCACGCCAAGGAGCTGCTGGCCACTCTGGAGCGCCGCGAGCGCGAGCGCTCGGGCATCACGAACCTGCGCGTCAGCTTCAACAAGGTCTTTGGCTACTACATCGAGGTGACCAACTCGCAGCTTTCCCGCGTGCCTGAGGATTACATCCGCAAGCAGACCCTGAGCACCGGCGAGCGCTTTATGACGCCTGAGCTCAAGGAGCTGGAGGCGCAGATTCTGGGCGCGGAAGAGCGCAGCGCCCGGCTGGAGCAAGAGCTGTTCGCCGCCTTGCGCGCCGAGATCGCTGCCGTGTGGGCCGAGAAGGTGCTGCGCACGGCACGCGCCCTGGCCGAGCTGGACGTCATCCTCTCGCTGGCGGATGTGGCGGCGCGTCACAATTATTGCCGTCCCGCGCTCGACGACGGCGACACCATCCACATCGTGGCCGGCCGGCATCCCGTGGTGGAGGTTGCTCAGCGCGACACGCCGTTCATCCCGAATGACTGCGAGCTGGCCACGAGTGAGGCGCAGATCATCCTGCTGACCGGGCCAAACATGGCCGGCAAATCCACCTATCTGCGGCAGGTCGCGCTGATCGTGCTGATGGCGCAGATCGGCTCGTATGTCCCTGCCGAGGCCGCGCGCATCGGGCTGGTGGACCGCATCTTCACGCGCATCGGCGCGCAAGACGACCTGGCCACCGGACAGAGCACCTTCATGGTCGAGATGGTCGAGACAGCGAACATCCTGCATCACGCATCGCCGCGCAGCCTCATCATCCTCGATGAGATTGGCCGTGGCACCAGCACCTTCGACGGGCTGGCCATCGCCCGCGCCATCGTGGAATATCTCCACAACAACAAGCGCTGTGGCGCGCGAACGCTCTTCGCGACGCACTATCACGAGCTGGTCGAGCTGGCCAGCGTGCTGCCACGGGTGCGCGCCTGCAATGTGGCGGTGAGTGACGAGGGTGGGCACATCGTCTTCTTGCGCAAGATCGTCCCCGGCGGCGCCGACCGCAGCTATGGCATCCACGTGGCGCAGCTCGCGGGCATTCCCCGGCAGGTGGTGCGCCGCGCCGAGGAAGTGCTGGAGCTGCTGGAGCGCGGCAGCGATCGCCCAGCGCAGCGACGTGCCATGCGCGAGCCGGTGGTCGCATCGGCGCTGCAGCTCACCCTCTTCAATCCCCAACCCGACCCACTTGTCGAGGAGTTGAAAGGTCTCGCCGTGGACGAGCTGACCCCACTCGAAGCCCTCACCCGCCTCTATGAGCTGCAAAAGAAGGCGCAAGATCGCAAATAGGCAGCCGCATTCAAGGATGACGTCACGTGCAAGGCGAATCACTCACGATCGAGCAGGTGCTGACCCTGCTTGCGGACACCCCGTCGCGCCTCGCCGCGCTCACCGCCGATCTGGCGCCAGCTCAACTGCGAGCCACCCCCAACCACGATGAGTGGTCCGCGAACGATGTGCTTGCCCATCTGCGTGCGTGCGCTGACGTCTGGGGCAGATGCATCGCGACGATGCTTGCCGAAGATACGCCAACGCTGCGAGCCATCAATCCCACCGCCTGGATCAAGCAGACAAGCTATCCCGAGCTAGCATTCCGGCCTTCGCTGCGCGCCTTTGCCACGCAGCGCGCCGAGCTCCTGGCCATCTTGGGGCCATTGTCGCCCCACAGCTGGTCGCGCACAGCGACTGTGACGGGAGCGGGAGCGGTTCTCACGCGGACCGTGCTCGCCTATGCGCAGCGGCTGGCTAGCCACGAGCGAGCGCACGTCAAGCAGATCGAGCGTCTCGCCAGCGCGATGCGCAGCTAACAACGGCTACCGCTCGTGCTGATGGTCCGACGATGCGCGACCCTTTCGGTCTCTCAGCGGCGTCGCAGGCGCTAACCCGGCTCATCCGACCAGGTACACCCGCTGCCAGTTGGCCAGTGCGGCAATGCTCTCCTGCCGCTCGCGATAGCCACCCGCGACCGACGGCCGCACGAGGTACGTGTTGAGTGACTGGTAGAGCGGGATCGCCGCGACATTGGTGATGAGGAGTTGCTCTGCCTGCTGGTAGAGGCGTATGCGCACGGCGGCATCTTGCGCCGCGTCGGCCTGGTCGAGCAGTGTGTCGGCAGCGGGCAGGCTGACATTCGACTGATTGTACGCCGAGCCGGTGTGAAAGAGCAGCGACGTGAAGTCTTGCGGATCGGGATAGTCCGCCGCCCAATGGGTGAAGTCCAGGCCCACGAACTGGCCCCGGCGTATATAGTCAATCTCTCGATTGTCTATCTGCACCTGGATGCCCGGAAATGCCGCCTTCCACATGGCCGCATAGGCATCGGCGCGGGCCGTCAGCACATTGCTGGCGTACGTCGAGACCGTGATGGTGGGACATTTGCTTGCGTCGCCGCCGCACTTTTCCGCGACATAGGCTAGCCAGAGCGCGCGGGCGCGGGAGACATCCGCTGCGAGCACATCCTTCCCCGTCCGACCGGCGGGGTCAGCCAGAGCGGCGTCATAGCCGAGCATGCCTAAGGGGACAAGGTGGATGGTCGGCTGCGAAGGCATGACATCTTGGAGGTTCTCGCGCCAGCGCGGAGCGATCGAGCGCAAGGAAGAGCGCCTGGCGCACCCGCAGATCGTCGAATGGCGGCATGGACCAGTTGGGCGTGAGGTAATACGTCTTCAGATCGGGGGTCTGCTGGAAGCCCGGCATCTTCCTGGCCGCAGCAATCGCGGAGGGCGCGGGCACGTCGGTGTCGCCCCGGCTACGCTGGAAGTCAGCCCACAGCACGTTTTCGTCTTTGTAGAGGGTCCAGTCGATCTCTCGCAGCCGAGGCTTCACGCCCCAAAGACGCTCGTTGCGCACGAGTTGGATGTGCCCCGCATGATCCCACAGCTTCACCGTGAAGAGGTTGCCACCAAGGCCGGCGAGATGCTCGGTCCATGTGAGCCCGCTCGACAGGCTGCTCGTGCCATAGCGCTTCACGAGCCACGGCGGTACCGCCCATGCGGTGGGATACGACAGCGCGGTGGGGAAGTATGCGGCGGGATGGCTCAGGCTGAGGGTGAGCGTGAGCGGGTCCGGCACGAGGATGCTCTTCCCAATGAGGCTCTCGGTTGAGACCGCTTGGCCCGGCGGGCAGGTGACGCCATTGAAAGCCACTGAGCCCGCGATGAGCTCTACGTCCGTGCCCGAGAGATAATAGCCAACGCTCGACGCCGTGCAGGGGTCGAGCGAGCGGTTGATCGAGTAGGCGTAGGTGTTGGCATCAATTGGCGTGCCATCAGACCATGACATGCCCGGATGCAGGTGAAAGGTCCATGTCAGCCCGTCGGCGCTCGTCTCCCAGCGATCGGCGGCCCACGGCGCGACCTGATTGCGCTCGTCGAGCGTGACGAGGGCAGGAAAGATGAGCTGTGCGATGGCATAGTCACTCGGAAATTGGATGAGCGCCGGATCGAGAGAACCTAGGTCGCCATACCTCGCACCGACAGCTAGCGGCTGGAACACTTGCCGGCTATCAGGGCGCGCCCGCGATTGGGTATTCGCGGATGGCAGTGCGCAGGCGCCGAGCGCAGCCAGCACGCTCGCGACGAGCACGAAGGCACGTGACACGGTGTGGTAGCGCATCACATCCCTCCTGACGCACGCGCGAGCCAATGAGCCAGAGAAGACCAAGACCCCGGCCCATGCCGATATGACGCGCAAGCGGCGCGTGATTTACAGCGGGTCAGGGCAAGTGCTTAGGAGTGCATCCGGCAAATGGGCGGTAAAGTGAGCCACTCGACGCTCTCACGGAGCGTGAGAGGCCGCTTCCACCGGTTGCCAAGCTCCTCATCTACGTCATCTCCATCGCGGCGATGCTGGTCACTGGCTCCGCGGAAGTGATCGCCATTGGGCAGGGCATCACCGTAGGTGACTATGTTCGGGTCATGGTCGCCGCCATAGTGCTCGGTGTGCTCGTGGTCATGGGACTCGGCGGTGGCGCGCACGCTCCCCCATATGCGGCTCTTGCTCCGGCACCGCGACTATGCCACCTTCCTCGAGTGCCTTGGCTGTTGCGCTACGGTCGTCCTGGTCCGTCTGCTCGCCGCAGCATCTCGCCGATGAGTAGGTCGAGCACCCGCCAGATGAGTAGGTCGAGCACCCGCCACTGGTCGTCTATCAGATACATCGTTGCTGCATCCTCCTGCC
>DASWAC010000073.1:0-2656 GCA_036391335.1 Ktedonobacterales bacterium | reverse complement strand
GTGAGCACCTATCCTCTGGATGAGGCTAACGACGCGCTGGCTCACGCGGCAGCGGGCGGCTTGAACGCCACTGCGGTGCTCCTGCCCTGAGGCCGCGCGGTGTCGCACTCAGAGCGACAAGTCCATCCACAGGCCACGTGGCCGGGTGCCCTATGGGGCTGCCCGGTCAGGTTGACAGTGAGCCGCGAGGACGTTAGCATGCCCAGGGATTCGATAGCCAAACACAGTGAGGAGCGCACGCATTGAGACGTACCGTCACCCTGGCGACGATTGCGCTCGTGCTGGCGCTGCTCTTCTCTGGCCTCGTGTTTCTCGTCATTCCCTCGCTGCGGCCCCCTGCGATGGATGGGAACGGCGCGCCACATGTCATCCCGAGCCTGCGCGAATGGCACGGCGGGCGCGGGGTCTTCACCCTCGCGGCGACCTCGCGTATCGTCGTGGACCCCGCCGCGAAAGAGCAGCTCTTCGACACGGCGCGAGCCTTCGCCGGGGATCTCTCGCTCGTCACCGGCCAAACCCTCCCCATCATCAATCTCGCCAGCCCAGAGCCGGGCGACATATTCTTGACCCTCACCGTGCCTGACCAGACCATCGGCGACGAAGGCTACCTCATGGCCGTGGGCGACACGCTCACCCTGCGAGCGCACACCAGCACCGGCGTCTTCTATGGCACGCGCAGTGTGCTGCAGATGTTGCTCGACGACCCGGCGAAGTCGCACGTGCCGCAGGGCAACGCGCGCGACTGGCCGATGTATCGCGAGCGCGGCTTCATGCTCGATGTGGCGCGCAAGTTCTTCCCGCTGAGCGAGCTCAAGGGCTACGTGCGCCTGATGGCATGGTTCAAGCTGAACGATTTCCACCTTCACCTGAACGACAATGAGCTTACGGTGGGCACAGGCCCGGACTGGGCATCGAAATATTCCGCCTTTCGGCTGGCGAGTCCACGCTTCCCGACGCTGGCTGCCACCGACGGCGCCTATACGCAGCAGGATATGCGCGAGCTGCAGGACCTGGCCCGGCAGTATGGCATGACCATTACGCCCGAGCTCGATGCGCCCGCGCACGCCCTGGCCATCACAAAGTTCCGGCCTGACCTGGCCAGCGCGACATTTGACAAGTCAATCTTGGACCTGTCGAATCCGAACACGTTGCCATTTCTCGAAGCCCTGTGGAATGAGTTCCTGCCGTGGTTCGATAGCCCACAGGTGCACATCGGTGCGGATGAATACGTCGCCAGCGATGGTGAGAGCTATCGGCAATTCGTGAATGCGCTCGACACCTATCTCAAGGGCAAGGGACGCGAGGTCCGCGCCTGGGGCAGCCTCAGCCAGGTCAGCGGCACGACACCAATGAACAAAGATGTGATCATGGATCTCTGGGACAATGACGCTGCCAATGCCCCAGACATGGCCCGCGCCGGATATCGCATCATCAACGCGAACGACAACCTGCTCTACATTGTGCCCAAAGCTGGATATTTCCCAGACTTCCTCGACACGAAGACCCTCTATCAGCGCTGGCAGCCCAACATCTTTGACCTGCATGACAGCAGCAAGAATCTCGCGCCAGACGACCCGCACCTGCTGGGAGGCATGTTTGCCGTGTGGAACGACAAGCTCGGCGCCGTCGTCAGCGATGCGGATGTCTATGCACGCGTGCGCTCTGCCATGCCGACGCTCGGCCAGAAGCTCTGGGGCAGCCCCACGGAGAGCGTTCCCTACAGCCAATTCGCGGCGCTGGCGCAAACGCTCGGCGATGCCCCAGGCGTGCAGCCGCCATCGCCGTAGTGTCTCGGCGCCGCTGAGGCGATCATGGCCGGTTGTTAGCAATTCGTCGCGCGGCCACAATTCACAGGGGTGCGTGCTCACCAGCTCTGCGTGAGAAATTTGACGAATCATGCGCGCAAGGGGTACCATTCCCGCGGCGCGTCCGAGCATTCTCGTTCGCGGCAACAAGGCACGGAGGCCCACAATATGACACTTGAGAATCGCGAGTTCCCGCGTGATGTCGCCATCATCGGGACGTATCCCCCTCGCCAGTGTGGCATTGCCACCTTCACTTCAGACGTCGTGTCCGCTCTGGCCAAGGCCAAGCCCGACCTCAATATCCTCGCGGTCCCCATCAATGATCGCGAGCAAGGGTACCCCTATGGGTCGCCAGTCCGCTTCGAGATCGCCGAGCGCGATATCGACGCCTATCGTCGTGCGGCTGATTTCCTCAACATCAACGGCGTAGATATCACCGTGCTCCAGCACGAGTTCGGCATCTTCGGTGGCAAGGCCGGCAGCCACATCCTGACCTTCCTGCGCGAGCTGCACATGCCCCTCGTCTCGGTGCTGCACACCGTTCTGCGTGAGCCAGACCGGGCGCAGAAGCGTGTGCTCTCTGAGATTTGCCGGCTCTCAGACCGTGTGGTCGTCATGAGCCACCTCGCCAGTGACTTTCTCACCGAGACCTACGAGGTGCCGAAGGAGCGCATCGCGGTCATTCCTCATGGCATCCCCGATGTGCCGTTCGTGGACCCAAACTTCTATAAGGACCAGTTTGGCGCCGCCGGCAAAGTCGTGCTGCTCACCTTTGGGCTCCTCTCCCCCAGCAAGGGCATCGAGAATGTCATCGAGGCGCTGCCAAAGATTCGCGAGAAGGTGCCCGACAT
>DASWAC010000072.1:0-4921 GCA_036391335.1 Ktedonobacterales bacterium | reverse complement strand
GCCCGTGGGGATGATTCAGCAGAGGGACCACGAGAGGATCGCGAGGTCGAACTCCGCCTGCGGCAGACGTGTGGTGGTGATGTCGCCCACCTGGAAGGTAAGCGTCGTTCTCAGCTCAGGCGGAGTTGCCACCTTGGCCCGCGCGATGCAGTCGGCTGCGGGGTCGAGGGCCAGCACAGAGCGCGTGGCCGCGGCATAGCGCCATGTCAGCCGCCCGTCGCCGGCGCCAACCTCCAGCACATCCTTGTCCGCGAAGCTGATCAGCGCGTGCAGCAGGCGCGTTTCCGCCTGCTCTGGGTCGCGCAGCACCGTCATGATGAAGCCTCCGTGCCTGCTAGGCTCGATGATGCCGTGGCCGGCCGCCTGGCTTGCCACCACGCCCCTTTGCGCCAGGCTGCCGCAGCACCGCGGCGTCCGCGCCACGCCCATGCGCGCTCAGCCACCGCTCCGCCTCATCATGCAGGTCGCCGAGGGCCGAGTTGCCGAGGATCATGACCCACATCATCGCCTCGACATCAGCCGGCACCGTCTCGGCTGTCCACTGCCCGCTCTCAATGAGGTACGCGGTCAGCGCCTTGGGGTCCTTCAGGCGTAGCGTCTCGGCCAGGCGCTCACGAAAGCTCGCGGTATCCGTCATGGGGATATCCTCCGAATGCACAGATTATAGGCTGACGCTGGGCAAATCCAGCAGCACCACATCCAACGTGAGCCGGGGATTCCCATTTTCTTCCAGTGCCGTCTGCGCTCGCAGCAGCGCATGGACGAACGACTCCGCTCGATCGGGGCCAAGCGCCTTGCCCAGGGACTCCGCCCGCCGGCGCACACTGCCGGTGGCGGCGAGATTCTCCGCGCCGTGCGCCGCCAGGACAACATCGCGCCACAGGGCCAGCCACAGTGAGATCGTCTGTTGCGCGCCATCCTGATTGGGGGCGAGCTCGGGCGCGATGCGAAGCCGCTCCGCCCGGCCGAGGGACGGCAGACGCATCAGGCGCTCCACGTCACTCTCTCGCTGCTGCCGCAGCTCGGGCTGCTCGATGGCGGCGACGGCCCAGGCCATGCGCCCGCCGGATAGGGCGGCGATCTGGGCGGCATCCTCTGCAGGCACGCCCCAGCGGCTTTCCAGGGCGGCGCGTATCTCGGCGAGCGACGCCGGCTGCAGGGGAAGCGGCTTGCAGCGCGAGATGATCGTCGGCAGCACGCGGTCCAGCTGGACCGCCGTCAGCAGCAGCACGGTGGCAGGCGGCGGCTCTTCGAGTGGCTTCAGCAGGGCGTTGGCGGCGTGTGGCAAGAGCTCATCCACCGCAGTGATGATGAAGACACGCCAGCGTCCCATCGAAGGATGCATATTCGCCAGGGCGACGACTTCGCGCACATTGTCCACCTTCGCGCTGGCACTCTCGTCTCCCGCGACCACCACGACATCTGGATGCGAGCCGCGCGCGATGAGCCGGCAGCTGGCGCAGTGTCCACACGCATTCGCCGAGCCAGGTGGGCGATCCTGGCAGTTGAGCAGTGCCGCGGTGGCCACGGCCAGGGTGCGCTTCCCGATTCCAGAGAGACCACTCAACAACCATGCGTGGCTCATCTCGCCGGATGTGGCCGCGCTGGCGAGGATGGCGCGCGCCTGGCGCATGCCCACGACCGTCGCCAGCGGCTCGTCTCGGTCGGACATGGCGGCGCTCCTCGTGGTGGGCTGGCATAAGTGCGGTGGGTGCTGTTACGCTCTCAACAAGTATTATGGCACGCCCAAGCTGCCCGCGCATGCTTGTTAGGATGAGAATCCCGCCGGTCGCGATGATGAGGGCCGCTTGCGAAAGGGCGCCTCTTATGAGTGACGCTGAGCCTGGTGACATGGAAGCGCGCATCCCAATTTTTCCGCTGGAGACCGTCCTCTTCCCCGGGATGGTGCTTCCGCTGAGTGTGTGCGAGCCGCACGAGCGCGAGATGATCGCCCGCTGCCTCGACACGAACATGCCCGCGGGCATCCTGCTGCGCTATCCGGAGGGCACACAGCAGGCGGGGACACTGGCTCGCGTGGGCTGCCTCGCGCGCATTCGCGACTACGAGCGGCACCCCAGCGGGCGGCACACAGTGCTGATCAGTGGCGAAGATCGCTTTGTCGTGCTCGACCCCTATAACGCACCCTGCTGCGACATGGCTCGTGTGCGCGTGCTGCACGATACCGACGACACGACACAAGAGATTCCCATTGTCGCGACGGCGCGTGGGCTGTTGGGCAGCTATCTTGCCCAGGTGCTCGATCTGGTCGGCGGCACACACGACGAGGTAAAGGTGACCGAAGCGCCCCGCGAGCTCTCCTACCTGATTGGCATGAGCCTCTGCTGCGATGAGGACGCACGGCAACACCTGCTGGAGGTTGATGCCGTCTCTGAGCGGCTGCGGCTGGGCTGTGATTTGCTGCGCGATGAGCTAAGCACCCTGGCCGAGGAACCCGCCGAGGCCCGCGATCACCGCACCTGGTGACGTGGGGGCGCGTCAATCTCGTGAAAGGACCCCAAGAGCGCCTATGGCATCACGCGCCACCCCACCATACATCGTCGGCATAACCGGCTCCAGTGGCGTCGCGCTGGCCGTTCGCACCGTCGAGATCCTTGGTCAGCTGGGTCTGCCGATGCACATCTGCTATACCCCCGCATGTCGCCAGGTGTGGCCGGATGAGCTTGGTCACCCGATGACTGATGATCTGGCCGCGTGGAAGGAGCGCTTTCGCGTGCGGGTCTTCAATCCCGAGGACTTCCGCGCTCCCATGTCGTCCGGCAGCTTTCGCACCGCTGGCATGATCGTGGTGCCGTGCTCCATGCGCACTGTCTCGGCCATTGCTCATGGCGCTTCCTCCAACCTGCTGGAGCGCGCCGCCGATGTCATCATCAAAGAGCAACGCCCATTAGTCCTGGTGCCGCGTGAGTCACCACTCTCGGCCATTCACCTGGAAAATATGCTCACCCTGGCGCGGCTGGGCGTGCGCATCGTGCCGCCATTCCCGCAGTTCTATCTGCGGCCACAGACCAGTGCGGAGATCGTGGATGTCATGGCCCGGCGCGCCCTCGACTCACTTGGGATTGCCGACGCGCTTGCCGACGACCAACGGTGGCGAGGCGACGAGCAGTAGCCCTCGCGCTGGCATCCAGCGAGCGGCAATGCGTGCCCATGGTACCATGTGAGCCAGAGCAGGGGTCGCCATCCGCCATGGGAGGGACGCGTGGAGCAGCAAGATCTATTCCTTTCCTGTGTCATTCCCGCCTTCAACGAAGCATCGCGCTTGCCCGAGAGCCTGCCGCCGCTGCGTGCATGGGCTGACGCTCAGTCATGGGCGTATGAGGTGCTCGTGGTGGATGATGGCAGCGCCGACGACACGGCTGGCGTGGTCACACGGATGGCGCGGGAGTGGGCACAGCTGCGGCTGGTGCGCGGACCCCACCAGGGGAAGGGTGGCGCGGTGCGCGCTGGCGTGCTGGCGGCTCAGGGGCAGCATGTCGCCCTGGCCGATGCCGATTTTTCGATGCCCGCGAAGGAATTCTCGCGTTTCCTCGTGCCGCCTGCCGCGGACTGCGATGTCGCGCTGGGCTCTCGCGAGGCGCCGGGCGCGATGCGCTTCAGCGAGCCAGGCTACCGGCACATCATGGGCCGTGTCTTCGACCGCCTAGTGCAAGTGGCCGTCTTACCGGGAATCGAAGACACCCAGTGTGGCTTCAAGCTCATGCGCCACGCCGTGGCCGTAGACCTATGCCAGCATCAGACACTCACCGGCTGGGGATTCGATGTCGAGCTGCTTGTCATTGCGCGCGAGCGCGGCTATTCCCTGTGTGAGGTGCCGATTCCGTGGCACTACATGGCCGGGAGCCGGGTGAATCCCATTCGTGACACACTCACCATGGTGGCCGACGTGGCCCACGTCTGGCGCAATCGGCGCGCGGGCATCTATGCCAAGGGTCTCACGCCTCAGGCCGGTCGGGCGGAGACGCCGGCGGGCATCGCCACTCCGGCGGAGCAGTAAGGAAGAGGAGACATCGCGATGTCTGAGGATATCCTTGACCGTCCGGCCCCAGATGCCCAGATCAGTGAGCCATATGGCGCTGATGAGCTTCAGTTTGGGCATCTCCGACTTCCCTCCGGCGACGGGCCGCATCCCGTGGCGATTTGCCTGCATGGTGGCTTCTGGCGCGCGCCCTGGGACCTGGAGCACCTGGGACACCTTGCCGCGGCGCTCTCCGATGCCGGCATCGCGACATGGAATGTCGAGTTTCGCCGCACCGGGAACGCCGGTGGTGGCTGGCCCGGCACATTCCTCGACGTGGCCGCCGCCGCCGATTATCTGCGCACGCTCGCGCAGCGCTATCCGCTGGACCTGACGCGCGCGATCAGCGTGGGGCACTCCGCGGGAGGGCACCTGGCGATGTGGCTGGCAGGCCGGCGGCGCATCTCGCAGACGAGTGAGCTGTGGTCGGCGGACCCGCTGCCTCTGCGCGGCGCTGTCTCCCTGGCGGGGGTGCTCGATCTCGCCGAAGCCGAGCGCCGGGCGCTCAGCGAGAATGCGACCGCGCTGCTGATGGGTGGGTCGCCCGCCTCGCAGCCCGAGCGTTACGCCGCTGGGTCGCCCATTCAGCTGCTTCCGCTGGGCGTGCGTCAGGCGGTCGTGCATGGCATCGGCGATGACACCGTGCCCTATCACATCAGCGCGGACTACGTGGCGGTGGCGAAGGCTGCCGGCGACCATGTCACGCTGCTCACCCTGCCCCACGCGGGCCACTACGATCTGATCGACCCGCTCGCACAGGACTGGCCGGAAATCCTTGCCGTGATTCAGTCAGTGGCGCGGCCCAGGTGAGGCGCCACCAGTGCACATGGTCATGCGTCTGAAATGGTGCTGGCCAAGTGCGATCATGCTGGAGGTGGTGTGTGC
>DASWAC010000071.1:0-2315 GCA_036391335.1 Ktedonobacterales bacterium | reverse complement strand
AAAGGATAATCTCCCATGCCCTTTGATCTCAGCCCCTCGCTCATTCTCTCGGCGCTGGGCATCTTGCTGGTGGATATCACCCTGAGCGGCGATAACGCGCTCGTGATCGGAGCGGCAGCGAGCAGGCTGCATGGCAGGCGCCGCTATACTGCCATCGTGGTGGGCGGGCTCACGGCGATTCTGCTGCGCCTGCTGCTGGCGAGTGTGGCCACAGAGCTGCTGACCATTCAATTCCTGCAGGCGATTGGCGCGTTCGTGCTGCTGTGGATCGCCATCACGATCGTGAGGGATGACGAAGATCAGAGTGTTGAGGCGAAAGACCGTTTCTGGCCGGCGGTGCTGACCATTCTCGCCGCTGATTTCACCATGAGCCTGGATAACGTGCTCGCGGTGGCCGGGCTGGCGCACGGGAACATCGAGCTGCTGGTGCTGGGCGTTGGGCTGAGCATGATCCTGCTCTTCTTCGCCAGCGCGCTCATCGCGAACATCCTCGAGCGCTTCCGAATGCTGCTCTATCTGGCTGCCGCCGTGTTGGGATGGACTGCTGCCGAGCTCTTCATGACGGACAAGTTCGTCCGGACATCCTTGCCGGTGCTCGACACGTGGCATCTCGACGTGCCTGGCTTCCAGCTGAGCGCGCACCTACTCATCGGCGTGGCGGTCGCACTGCTCTGTGTCGGCGCCGCCCGGCTGCGGGTGGGCCTATCCAGAAACCGTGCCAAGCGCAAGGCCGTCGCGGAGCCGAGCGACATGACAACGACGGAACCCGATCTGGCCGGCGCGGCACACGACGAGAGCCGCTAAGGCCGCGGAGTCGGACAGGCACTGGCCGGTGCGCCAGAGGTGAGGATGGATACCATGATTTCGGTGCTGCTGGTGGAAGACAACGAGGCGGTGCGCCAGGCGCTGCGCGAGGGACTGGAAGCCACCGGCGAGGCGCGGGTCGTGGCCGAGGCCGCGACTGCCCGCAAGGCCATCGCCGCCGCTGATGCCCACCCCGACGCCGAGGTCGCCCTCATGGATGTCGAGCTGAGGGACCCCGAGTTGGGCGCAGCCGCCGCCAGCGGGGTTGGCGCGGCGGTCGCCATTCGTCGCGAGCGCCCACGCTTCCCAGTCGTCTTCTATTCCATCCAAGATGACGACACCTACTTCCGCGAGTTTCGCGCGGCGGGCATCCTCAGCCACTATGCCTATGTGCGCAAGAGCAACTATCTGCTCCCCTCGATGCTCATCCCCCTGCTGGGCGATGCTCTGGCGGGCCGCAGCTTCATTGACCCGGAGATCGAGGATCGTGTGGACGAGGTGCGTGAGCGCGACGCCAATTCGCCTCGCACCCTGCTGGAGCCCAACGAGCTCAAAGTGGCCGAGCTACTCGCCCAGGGCCTGACCAATGAGCAGATCGCCGCCCGTCTAGGTCTGCGCGATGCTCGCGCCGTCAGCCGGACGAATGGCCGCATTTACGATGCCTGGCGTCTCTCCGAGAGCGCGACCGATGAGAAGGTCGCCCGCGCCCGCGCCGCCCTGATCTTCACCCTCAATCGCCCCATCATCTGGGATGATGATGGCAACGCGCTGGTTCCCGACCGCAAGGGCGGCTGGGGACCCCTCTTCAGCGATGACGGACGCCCCCCATGGGAACACTGATCATTCAAGCGGCGGCGCTGGTCGCGACGGCGATCTCGGTCTTCAGCCTGATCATCTATCTCTGGCTGAGTGTGACCGTGCTGCTGAATGGGAATCGCGCCTCGCGGGTCACCTGGGTGGGCGGCTTCGGGCTGCTGCTGGCGGGCCTCTTCTTCCTCTGTCACGGCGCGCTGGTCGGCACAGGCATTCCAGAGGGGCCAGCGCCGTCGGATTACTGGTGGCGTCTGGCGTGGGTGCCTGCGTTCTGTGCGCCACTGCTGTGGGCCGCGACCGGCCTCTACTATGCCGGGCTCACCGGCCGCTGGCGACGCTGGCGGCTGCCCGCGCTGCAGCTGGCGGCGGGCTTGGGCCTCATCGCCGTGCTGCTGGCACTGCGAAGCTGGCCCTATATCGAGCACTATGGCGATTTCGTCCGCCTGCTCGATACCTCACTGCGGGTGCACAGCTCGACTCCGCCCCCGGCGGCGCCCGCGCTGCTGCTGCTGGGCATCTCATTCGTGCTCTATGTGGCAGCCTGTGCCGCGCTGCCCTGGGTGGCTCTCGCGCTGATGCGCCGCGCGCCGGGTGAATCTATCCCCACGGTCACGGAGATTGAGTCGCCGAGGCAGCTCATGTGGGATGCCACCGATGCCTGGGGACGTGCTCGCCCCGCTCTGCTGGCCGCCTCGGTG
>DASWAC010000070.1:0-6118 GCA_036391335.1 Ktedonobacterales bacterium | reverse complement strand
TATGCTGCAGATGCATCGTGATCAGCACCGGCGTGCCGTCGCCACGGTGCTGATTCGTCGCCTTGGCGGCCTTCGTGTCGAATTTCGCGGCAAGGAAGATCTCGGTGCCTTGCGCATACTTCAGCAGGTGTCCCTTGGTCTCAGCATCGATGGAGAAGCCGTTGCTGGTGGCCCACTGGACGATCTCATCGCCACTGCCCTTCACCACAGTAATGTCGAGGGCGCGCACCCGTGTCTGCAAGATGACCTGTGCTGTGGGTGCCGCCCGATCTTGCGAGGCGCCAAATGCCAGTTGTGGCGCCGGTGGGGCGACCTCTCGGGCCAGTCGCTGCAGAGTCCATCCGCCGCCTTCTTCTACCTTGTCAGGCACGGTGGGCAGCGGAACGATCCAGCCGATGTTGTCGAAGTCACCCTGATAGCTGAAGGCCGTCATGTAGTGCTCGACCCCGCCGTGCCAGTCCACCAGGGTGGCGGCGCGCTCCAGCCGGATGGCCCCATTGGGGGCGATGAGTGAGCCACACGCGGCGGCGGGTGTCGAGATCAGCACGCTCAGCGCCAGCGCGAGGAGCGCGGAGCCTAACGAAAGTAAGCGACGCATGGGAAGATGCTCCTTAAAGGGGCGCTCTCGGCAGCCGTCTGCCGGAGCACGCGGCACCGGGCTTCGTGACGACCCGATGCGCTGGAAGATGTGGCCATTCGCGTGCCCGCGCGAGCACTGTGACAGCAAAGTGGCATCCATGACACCGCACCGTCGGCCCTATGACGCCACCGGCGATGAAAAGGTTCCCATCTTCCCCTTGCGGATGTCTGACCAGGGTGGCTATACTGAATGCCAACAACCCAACGCGACAAGCAGCGGGGGAACCAGTATCCACGCGACCAGATGCGCAGAGAGCCGGCGAGAAGGTGCGAAGCCGGACATCGCGGCGCGGGAGAACCCATCCTCACATGCTGGCGGCGTCGAGCCGCACCGGCAGCCCACCGTTATCACAGGGCGCCGCATCCCCATTCGTGGGCGTGCGGGCAGAGCGCGCCACCACGGCTGACGTGGCGGCGAAGAAAGGTGGCACCGCGGGACCCGTCCCCGCCCTTTCCAGGGTGGCGGGCGTTTTTGTTTCCCGAGGAGGTTCCACACATGCGGTACGCACACGCGTTGATCCGCACCCATCGTGAGGTCGCTGGCGAGGAAGAGCTGCCGAGCGCGCGACTGCTGGCCAAGGCCGGCCTCACACGCCGCGTCGCCAGCGGCATCTATAGCCTCGGTCCGCTGGCCACACGAGCGCTGCGCCGCATCGAGACGGTCATCCGCGAGGAGATGGACCGAATTGACGGGCAGGAAATCTTGCTCCCGCTGGTGCAGCCGGCCGAGCTCTGGCTCGAAAGCGGGCGCTACCTCACCATCGGCAGTGATCTGGCGCGCCTGCGTGACCGGGGCGATCGTCCGATGGTGCTGGCCATGACCCACGAGGAGGCCGTGACCGATCTCGCCCGCGCGACCATCACGTCCTACCGGCAGCTCCCGATGCTGGTCTATCAGATTCAGTCGAAGTTTCGCGACGAACCGCGCCCGCGTGGCGGCCTCATCCGCTTGCGAGAGTTCCTGATGAAGGACGCCTATAGCTTTCACCTGACACAAGAAGATCTCGACACAACGTATGAGCGGGTCGTCGCTGCCTATGACGCCATCTATCGCCGCCTGCGCCTGCCGGTGCTCATCGTGGAGGCGGATACGGGCATCATGGGCGGCAAATTGGCCCACGAGTTCATGGTGCTGGCCGATGGTGGCGAAGATTCGCTGATCGTCTGCACGCGCTGTGGCTATGCCGCCAACCAGGAGATTGCCGTCGCCGTCAAAGGCAGCCGGACTCCGACCCGCGCGACGCCGCTGCGAGAGGTGGCCACGCCCGGGGCGACAACCATCGCGGCGCTGTGCGGGGCGCTAGGCTGCCAGGCGGAGGAAACGCTCAAGAGTGTCTTTTTCAAGGCCGGGGAGAGCGTCGTCATGGCACTCATCCGCGGTGATCTCGAGGTGAATGAGGTCAAGCTGCGCAATGCGCTCGGGCAGGATCTCAGCATCCTCACTGACGCGGAGGCGGCGCATGCCGGGCTCGTCAGGGGCTATGCCGGCCCGGTTGGCCAGACCCACCTGCGGATCGTGGGGGATGAGAGCGTCGTCGCGGAGGTGAGCTGGGTGACCGGTGCGAACAAAGCGGGCTATCATCTGACCGGCGCACGGCTGGGTCGTGACTTCACGGTCGAGCTAGTGGCAGATATCGCGAGCGCCAGGGCAGGCGATGCGTGTCTCCGATGCGGCCACACGCTGGAGGCACGGCGCGGCATTGAGGCGGGCAACACCTTCAAGCTGGACACGCGCTTTAGCGACACGATGGGTCTGAGCGTGACCGATGAAGATGGCGTCTCGCGCGCGCTCATCATGGGCTGCTATGGCCTGGGCATCACGCGGTCGCTGGCCTGTGTGCTGGAGGAGCACCACGACAGCCAGGGCATCATCTGGCCGGTCAGCGTTGCGCCGTTTGTGCATCACCTCGTCAGGATGGGAGACGATCCGGCGGTGCGTGAGGCTGCGGAGGACCTGTATGCGCGTCTGGGCGGGCATACGACGCTCTATGATGATCGCGAGGTGAGCGCGGGTGTGAAGCTGAAGGATGCCGATCTGCTGGGCATGCCGCTGCGTCTCACGGCGAGCGCGCGATCCCTGGCGGCAGGTGGCGTGGAGCTTCGTGTGCGGCGGACAGGGGCGACCCGCATCGTCAGCCTGGATGCTGCTCCGGCGGCCTGCGCCGCGCTGCTGGCCGAGCTCGACGCGGCGGAGGCGCAGCATGGCAGGCGAGGGGCGGATACGCCGATAGTGGCCTAGCAAGGTGTGGCCAGCGCCTATGGTAGAGTAGGGGTTGTGCGCGAGCGAAGACAGGGGCCACCCGCGACGCTCCCGGCCGAGCCGCGCCAGTCCCGGCAGTGAAGCACGTGAGCCCAATGGAGGGCACGAGTCGAGGAGCATGCGACCATGACTACCCCAGCCGGTAACCCGCTTCCGACCCCCGCCGACGAGAACAGCCCAACGTACATCCACCACGGCGAGGGACACCATAGCCATCGCCACCATCACCATGATGGCGTGCACCATCATCATCGCCACCGCCACGAGGGTGGTGAGCAAGAGCATCAGCATGCCGCCGATCACCCCATCCATGAGGACCACGGCGACCACCAGGCGCAGCATCACCAGGCGGCAGGGGCCTAGACTATTCGTTTCCAGGTCGCGGGGGCAGCCGGGTTGGCCACGTGCCGGCCCGGCTGTTTGCTGGTCACTTGCGGGGCCGGTGGCGAGCATGCTACACTATCCGCGGTACGGAGCCTGAGATATCTTTGTGTGAGAGGAGGAAGCATTATGAGGACGCCCACATGCGCGCATCCGGCACGATGCATCACCCTCCTCCATCGGTATAGTCGCGAGTGTGTCACGCACTCTGGCTGAGGCTTGGCGTGGGCATGTGACGGCATGCGTGTTCCGGTGGGCATTCTCGCTCGCCGGTTTTTTGTTGCCTGTCACAGCACACGAAATGAGCTGCCATGCCCGCATTCGAACACCTGCCCGATGGTTTGATCACCGAGGGCAGCCGTGGAATCTACACCGTCACGCTCGAAGGGGAAAGCCTGCGCTGCACCATTCGCGGCCGGCTGAGGAAGGAGCTTGTCTATGGGCAAGGAACCAGCACGCGGCGCAACGTGCGCGATGTGCGCGTGAGAGAGAAGGATCCCGTCGCGGTCGGCGATCGGGTGCGTGTCTCGCGGGTCGCGCCGGGCCAAGGCGTGATCGAGGAAGTGCTGGCAAGGACCACCGGCGCCATCACACGGGGCGACCCTGACCCGGGGCACGAGGCACTGACCTCGGTTGCCGGCATTGACCAGGTCGTCATCGTCTTCGCGGCGAGGAATCCGGCGCCACACCTGCGCATGCTCGACCGCTTCCTGGTGATGACGGAATCGCAGCGGCTGCCCGCCCTGATCTGCCTGAACAAGGCAGACCTTGGTGTACCTGACTACATCGAGGAGCAGCTCGAGGTCTATCGCCGCATTGGCTATCAGGTGCTGCAGGTCAGCGCCACTCGCGCTGATGGGCTAGATGCGCTCAAGGCCGCGACCGCGCATCAGGTCAGCGCCTTCGTGGGGCCGTCGGGCGTGGGGAAGTCCAGCCTGCTCAACCTGCTCGCGCCCGACCTGGGGCAGCGTGTCAGCGAGGTCAGCGCTGCCAGCCACAAGGGGCGCCACACCACGACGGGCGCGCGTCTCTTCCCGCTGGCTGGTGGTGGCTACGTCGCCGACACGGCGGGCATCCGTGCGCTGGCGCTGGGGGCGGGCTCAGTCGAGCGGCTCGACATGTGCTTCCGTGAGTTCGCGCCCTATCTGGGGACCTGCCGCTATGATGACTGCGTCCACCTGGATGAGCCAGGCTGCGCCGTGCGCGACGCTGCCAGGGGCGGCGCGATCGATCAGGGGCGCTATGAGAGCTATCGCAAGCTGAAGCGAGATGGGCTGAGCGATGCGTAACGCCACGCTGCGTAACGTCACCAAGAAGTGAGGGCTATCTCACAGCAATCTCTCATCATCTCGTCATACAATGTCCCATGGTAAGTGAAAAGGGGACCCACTGGTAATACCCCCTGGTGGCTTGTCAGAGGGGCTGCTCGTTGGGTACTGTGTGGGGCGCTCCCCTCTCCCAGTCGCGGGGAGCGCTGGAAAATCGGGCCACACGACACGATCCACAAACCATCAGCGCGCACATGAGGCTGTTTCCCAGTGCGCGCTGATTCTTTTGCCCTAGCTGACGCGACGGGCGGCGCGCTGCAGTCGCCATGCGACGGGTAGCGCCAGGGTCACCAGACCCAGTTTTATGGCATCGCCGATGAGGAATGGAAAGAGGCCGAGCTTCAGCGCGTTACCCGGCGTGAGCACGAAATGCGCCAGCCAGGTGACGCCACCGAGATAGATGATGGCTTCGCCTGCCACCATCGCGACGATCGCCAGGACAACGCTGCGGTCCCAGCCGCGCTCGGCCAGGGCGCCGACGACGAGCGCCGCCACCGGGAAGGCGAGCAGATAGCCCGCGGTGGGTCCGGCGATCACCGGCACCCCTGGCGCCACTGACGGCGACCATGCGCTCGCGCCGTTCGCCAGCACGGGCAGCCCAGCCAGCGCCTCGGCGAGATAGGCCAGCATCGCCGCCGCGCCACGCCAACTGCCCAGCAGCATGGCCGTCAGCAGCACACCAAAGGTCTGCCCGGTGATCGGCACGGGGGTAAAGGGCAGCGGGATCGAGAGCTGGGCACAGAGGCCCATCAGCGCGGCAAAAGTGACGACGAGCAGCACATCCCACCATGCTCCCAGCGATTGCGGGCGGGCGAGATCCACCAGAGTCAGACGACGAGCGCCGGAGAACATGCCAGATAACCTCTTCTTAAGATGGCCGTGCCACGATATGACACGGTGGGTAGTATAGTGAGCCACGCGCCACAACAGCAACCTGACTGTGGCGTCATCTCGCCGCGCTGTGCTACCGTCGCATGCAGAATCGCCAACCCTTCCAGGAGCTCTTGATCGCTATGTCCCCGACGCATGATCCACCCTTGCGCGCCGGCCTGATCGGGCATCCCGTGGCGCACTCACTCTCGCCAGTGATGCAGCAGGCCGCGTTCGACGCGCTGGGCCTGCGCGCACGCTATGACCTGTGGGATACGACCCACGCCGACCTGGCCGCTCGGGTGGCCGGCCTGCGCGCGCCCGGCATGCTCGGCGCGAACGTGACAATCCCGCATAAGGCGGCCGTGGTTCCCCTGCTGGACGACCTCAACATCACGGTGCGCACCCTCACCGGCGTCGTCAACACCATCACGCGTGACGCCTCGGGGCGCCTCATCGGGCACAACACCGATATGCCGGCGCTGCTGCGTGTGCTGGATGAGCATAGGACGGCGCCGTCTGGCTGCCATGCCCTGGTGCTGGGCGCGGGTGGCGCGGCCGAGGCCGCTGTGGCCGGGCTGTGGCAGCGAGGCTGCGGCCTTACGCTGGCGACGCGGCACGCCAGCCGGGGGGTCGCACT
>DASWAC010000069.1:0-6228 GCA_036391335.1 Ktedonobacterales bacterium | reverse complement strand
CCTCATAGCAGCCCGAGGCAAAGAGTGTGGCGACCTTGGTCACCTCGACACTGGTGGAGGCATACGCGCCGCCATCGGCGACGACCTCGGCCTCCACAGCGGTGACCTTGCCATCGCGCGTCGCGCCCCAGCGGCAGCGGATCGTCATGGGGTGGCGCTTGTGGTGCGCCATGATAGACTCCTCGCGGCTCCATTGGATGGCGACGCGGCGGCGCAGCTTCCACGCGGCCAGGGCCAGCAGGTGCTGCATCGAGAGGTCCTCACGCCCGCCAAATGCGCCACCAATCGCGGCGTAGCGCACGATCACCTGATCCTCGGGCAGCTTCAGCATCTCGGCGATCTGGCGGCGGTCCTCGTGCAGCCACTGGCCGGCCGTCTCGATGACGACCCGGTCCTGCTTGTCGAGATAGGCGATGCCTGCCTCCGGCTGCAAGTAAGCGTGCTCCTGCCAGGAGGTGTGGAATTCGCCTTCGAGGGTGACATCCGCCTCGGCAAACCCACGCTCCGTGTCGCCCTTTCGGAAGGGCACGTGGATGAGCTCGTTCGTACCCAGCTCGGTGTGCACCAGCGGCGCATCCTTGGCCAGGGCGGCTCGCGCATCGGTGACGGCGGGCAGGTCTTCATAGTCCACCCGCACCAGCTCCGCGGCCGTGACGGCGGCCTCTCTGGTCTCGGCAACGACCACGGCGACCTTGTCTCCCTCGAAGCGGACAACCTCGCCGCAGATGGCGGGCTGGTCCGCTGTGATGAGGCCGTGGGCGTTATAGGGCACATCGTCTGCCGTGAGCACGGCCACCACGCCGGGATGCGCCAGAGCGGCGCTGGCGTCGAGCGCGCGTATGCGGGCGTGGGCACGGTGGGCGAAGACGATCTGCAGGTGCAGCATATCCGGCTCGATCAAATCAGCGGGATAGCGCGCCGCGCCGGTGACCTTGCCCAGCGCGTCGGGCCGAGGCAGTGAGGCACCAATGAGTGAGGAGCGCCGGCTCATGCGTCACCGCCCGTGCTGAGCACGGCATCGAGAATCTTGCGATAGCCAGTGCAGCGGCAGATGTTCCCACTGAGCGCCGACTGCGCCTGCTCGATGCTGGGATGCGGATGCTCGTCGAGCAGCTTGGCGCCCGCCATGAGCATGCCGGGGATGCAGTAGCCACACTGCACCGCGCCCTTCGCGATGAAGGCGGCCTGCAGAGGATGCAGCGTGCCGCTGGCGTGGGCCAGCCCCTCGATGGTGGTGATGCGTGCGCCGTGGGCCTGTGGCGCGGGCACGAGACACGACATGACCGCCTGGCCATCCAGCCAGACGGTGCAGGCGCCGCACTCACCCTCGGCGCAGCCCTCCTTGGTGCCCGTGAGCCTGGCATCCTCGCGCAGCGCGTTGAGCAAGGTCTTGTGGCCCGCATCACGCAAGATGCGCTTCTCGCCGTTGATGGTCGTGGCGATGCTGCCCTCATAGGGAATCGCGGGCGCGGCGGGGGCAGCGCCACTGGTGTCGAGCAGCACATCCCATGCCCGCTCAGGGTGCGCCGGCGCGGAATACGCGAGCTGGCGCAAGCCGTCGCTCACCAGGGATTCGACGGTGGCCGTGCGATAGCCGGCTGAGCCGCGCACGTCGGCGATGGGCTTGGCGTCACCCGTGGCCAGATAGCCCGCATAGGCGCAGGTCTCCGCATCCAAGGTCTTGCCGCGCAGATAGGCCTCCGCCCTCAGCGCATGGATGATCGTCGGGGCGACGCTGCCCAGGGTGATGCGCGCCTCGCGCACGGTCGCGCCGTCGAAGGTGAGCACGAAAGCGACATTGATGACCGAGATCGCCTGGGCGCGGCGCAGTCCCAGCTTGAGGAAGAGACCGCGCTGGTCAGCACGCAGCGCTGGCACGCGAATTTCGCGGAGCAGCTCATCTGACCGCATCGCCGTCTTGCGAAAGCCCTCGTAGAAGTCGGACATCGGGACGATGCGCTCACCACTCGCGCTCACGAGCACGACCTCTGCCTCCAGCGCGAGGAGTGCGGTGATGGTGTCATTCGCGGGCGAAGCAGTGATGAGGTTACCTGCCACGGTGGCGCGGGTGCGAATCTGCGGCGCGCCGACTTCCCAGCAGGCCTGGGCCAGTGGCAGCGCAAACGCGGCGCAGTCAGCCGAGGCGACGACATCGTTATGCGTGGCCAGCGCGCCGAGCGCGATCATCTCGCCAGCTTTGCGCACATAGCGCAGACCGGGCACGGCGGCGATATCGATCAACGTCTCGGTGGGCCGCACCCCGCGCGAGAGCTCGACGATCACGTCAGTGCCTCCGGCGATGATGCGGGCGCGCTCGCGATAGTCACTCAGCAGGTCCAGCGCCTCATCGAGACTGGCCGGCCTCAGGTAGGTTTGCCACATCATCCTCACTCAGATCCTTCTAGGTCCATCCCCCGCCCTCACCAGGCGACCACGCGGGAGACCGATGATCTGCCCATCGCGGTAGACCGTCATCCCCCGCAGCAGGGTGCGCGCCACACGCCCGCGCAGCCGCTGGCCCACGAAAGGGCTCTGCCGATGACGATAGAAGAGCTGCTCCGCCTGGAGGTCGCCGCTGGCGTCGAGATCCACCACGGCGAGGTCGGCATCCGCGCCGACGGCAAGCTCGCCCTTGCCTGGGAGCTTGAAACGCTGTGCGACAGAGTATGACGTGACGCGCGCGATTCGTGCCAGCGGCAGGCCCCGCTCATGATAGCCGCCCGTCAGCAGCACCTGGATCAGCGTCTGGCAACCCGAGATGCCGCCCCAGACCTGGAAGAAGTTGGCGTCACCTTTCATGCTGGCGGGAGCGGGTGAGTGATCTGAGGTCACCATGGGCAACGAGCCATCAGCCAGCGCGGCCCACAGCGCGTCGCGCTCCGCGGCGGTGCGGATGGGTGGCGAGCACTTGGCCAGCGCGCCGATGCGCTCCACATCCTCCTCGGTGAAGAAGAGATAGTGCGGGCAGGTCTCACAGCTCACATCCACACCGAGCGCCCTCGCCTCGGCCACCAGCGCCACGCCACGCCCACTGCTGACATGCACGATATGCAGCGCGCAGCCAGTCTCTCTCGCGAAGAGAATCGCCCGTTGAATGGCCTCCAGCTCGGCCACGACCGGACGCGAGGCGAGATAGTCACGGATACCGGTGCGCCCTTGGGCCTGGGCGCGCGCGGCCAGCTCACGGGTGATGGCATCGTTCTCGGCATGCACGGCGATCAGGCTGCCAAGTCGCGCGGCGCGAGCCATGCCCTCATAGAGAGTGAGGTCATCGGCGGCGGCAAAGTCATCTATCCCACTGGCTGACATGAATGCCTTGAAGCCAATGACCCCGCGCTCGACGAGCTCAGCCATCTGCTCCACATTTCCGGGGACCAGCCCGCCCCACAGCGCGAAATCCACCACCGATGAGGCGCTCGCGGCGGCCACCTTGAGGTCGAATGCGGCGGCGTCAATGGTGGGTGGGTGCGCATTGAGCGGCATCTCGACGCATGCGGTCGCACCCCCCGCGGCCAGGGCACGGCTTCCTGAGGCCCAGCCCTCCCACTCGGTCCGGCCAGGCTCATTGAAATGCAGGTGACCGTCAATCACACCGGGAAAGATATGCAGCCCGGCGCAGTCCACCTCTTCACCCGCGCCACCGGGAATCTCCGGCGCGATGAGCGCGATGCGGCCCTCGGCAATCGCTATGTCGGCCCGCATGGCGCTAGTTTCGGTGATGACTGTGCCGCCACGCAGCAGAACATCAACGGCGCTCATAGCTCGTGTCCCTCGCCAGCCAGCAGCCGGACGAATCGCTCTATCACCTCGATAGCCACGGCCACGTCATCCGCGGTGACAGACTCAGCAGGGTGGTGGCTGACGCCCCCGGCACAGCGCACGAAGAGCATCGCCACGTCTGTCACGGCGGCCATGGGGGCCGCGTCGTGCCCGGCCCCACTCGCCAGCCGCAGCACTGGATGCCCTGCCTCAGTGATGGCGCGGGTAAGCGGCGCGATCAGCCGGGGCGAGCAGGCGATGGAGCGCGTCTGCGAGGCGATAGCCCATTCGACCACCACGCCGCGCCGAGTGGCGATGCCCTCGGCCTCAGCCCGCAGGCTGCGCACGGCTTCCTCGCGGGCGAGGTCGTCGGGGTGGCGCACATCCAGGCTCAGCGTGACCTGCCCCGGGATGACGTTGCTCGCGCCGGGATAGACACTCAGCTGGCCAACGGTCGCGACGAGGCCCTCGGCTCCCTGGGCATAGCGCTCCACTGCCAGCACCAGATCGGCAGCCGCGCACAGGGCGTCGCGCCGGAGCGCCATCGGCGTGGTGCCCGCGTGGCCCGCCGAGCCAGCGAAGGTGAGCGCGACGCGTGTCTGGCCCTGGATGCCACTGACGACACCCACGGGAAGCCCCTGCGCGTCGAGAACGGGCCCCTGCTCGATGTGCGTCTCACAATAGCCAAGCAGGCTCTCGCCCAGCGGAGGCTCCGCCGGCGCATCGGGATCGCCGTCGAAGGCGCGGATGGCCTCGGCGAGGGTGATGCCGTCGGCATCAGTCAGGCGCAGCGCGGCGGGGTCCAGTGTGCCCACGAGGGCCGTGCTGCCCAGGTAGGCCGTGTGGAAGCGTAGGCCCTCCTCATCCGCGAAGGCGATGACCTCGATGGCGAAGGGCAGCCGCTCACCATGCTCGTGCAGGCGCTCGACACAGGCCAGCGCGATCATCACTCCCAGGGGACCATCATATTTGCCCGCGTCGCGCACGGTGTCGAGGTGTGAGCCCAGCAGGAGCGTCTTCGCGTCCGCGCCATCCGCCTCATAGCGCCCGATGAGGTTGCCCACGTGGTCCCGCCGCGCGTGCATGCCAGCAGCACGCATCCAGCCGGCGACGGCCTCATTCGCGTGGCGCATAGGCTCCGTGCCATAGCGCCGGGTGAGACAGCCGGACTCCTCGCTGAGGCCACCGAGCAGGTCACAGCGTTCCATCACCGCGCGGGCCAGGTCGCCATAGCTCATCATGGGGTTAGCTCCCCCGATAGGTGCTATAGGCCCACGGCGAGACCAGCAGGGGCACGTGATAGTGTGCGTTGGGGTCTGCCACGCTGAAGCGCACCGGCACGTGGCCGAGGAATGGCGGGCTCACCAGATCCAGCGCCTGCATCGCGAAATATTCTCCGACATCGAAGATGAGCTCATACGCGCCAGCCGCGAAGGTGTCACCGTGCAGCAGCGGCTCATCCACACGCCCGTCATGATTGGTGCGCACAGTGATCACGTGAGTGCGGCCCGTGCCCGCGAGGTCGAGCTGCCACAGCTCGATGCGCATGTTCTCGGCCGGGCGGCCCAGCACGATATCCAGCACGTGGGTGGTGAGACTGCCACTCATGGCTTGCCCCCATTCCCCATGTCGCGCCGCATGGTGAGCCGGATGAGCCCGAAGGCCGGGAATGGCGCGCTATAGACTCTCACCTTCGGGTCCGTCTCCGAGACGGCGGCGGGATCAGGGGTGCGGTTCTGCGCCTGGAAGCTGACACTGGCAAGCTGCGGGAAGCGCGCCAGGATGCGCGTACCCATCTCATGCACCAAATGCTGGATTGACTCGCTGACGAACTCGTGGAAGACGACCGCCGCCAGGTCACGCACCTGCTCGGCGGGCACATAGCGCCGGTGATCGGGCGCGAGCAGATCGGCCACAGTGGTATAGCGCCACGAGACATCCATGTGGACGAAGAGCGGCCTGTCGCCGCGCTCGGGCAGGGTGGTGCTGGCGTCGCGCACGAAATGGGTGAAGGCACTGCCGGTGACCTTGAGCATCTCCATATCCACCCGCCCACAATGGTGGTCCGTGACGATGGCCGCGCCTGCCGGGTCGCGCCCCATGCTGAGCGAGGCCACGGCATAGTCGCCATGCGCGCGGGCAAAGAGGACATCGCTCTCGCCGAAGCCGTCCCCGACGGGCACCCACGCCGCGTCGAAGCGCTGCTCGCGTGCGGTGAGCTTCACGCTGCCCATGTCGGCATAGGTGGCCAGGAAGTAGCGGCCCAGGTGATCGAGCAGCCCTTCCATTGTTGCGCCTTCATAGGCCAGCGACTGCCGCAGAATGATGTTCTTCATGCTGTCAGTCGCCACGACTCGTGAGTTGTCGCCGTGGGTATAGGCCGCGAGGAAGCTGTCACCAAAGACCTCGAGGTCCACCTCCAGCCCCATCAGCATGTTGCCCCGTCCGGTAAACGCAGACTCAGGGATG
>DASWAC010000068.1:0-3273 GCA_036391335.1 Ktedonobacterales bacterium | reverse complement strand
GGCCAGCGGTGTGAGCTGTTCTCAGTGCGCGGCGGGCGTGTAGTGGCCTGGCTCGTCGCGGAAGCTAAGGCCGAAGCGATTCCACGCGTTGATCGTCCCCACGAGCAGGGTCAGATTAGCCAGCTCAGCATCGGTGAAGTGCGGGCGCACCTGGTCGAAGACCTCGTCGGGCACATGATCGCTCGAGAGCAGGGTCAGCTTCTCCGTCCACAGCAGGGCAGCACGCTCGCGCTCGGTGTAAAAGGGCATCTCGTGCCACACCGGGACGCCATAGACACGCTGCTCCGTCTCGCCCGCGGCGCGCAGGTCCAGGCTGTGCATGTCCACGCAATAGGCGCACCCGTTGATCAGCGACGCGAGCAGCCTCACGAGGTCCATCAGCTTGGGCTCCAGGCCACAGTCAGCCAGATAGGTCTCCAGCCCGTCCATCGCGCGCATCGCCCCTGGTGCCGCCTTGCCATAGTTCAGTCGTGCTCCCATAGTCTCGTCTCCTTGCCGGTGAAGCTCGCGACCATCTCTCGCGAGCACTCAGAGCGTACGGCAATAATGGAATGGATAAAAGAGCCAATACTTGCTAAGATAGAGGTGCCATTTACCGCAACAGTAATGCTTCCCTGCTGAGGTTTCTCATGCCCAAGCGTACGCTCCCCACCCACGCGCTGCCGATGCGCCTCGACCAGCGCCTGAGCGAGCCCCTCTATCGCCAGCTCTACGAGCGGCTGCACGACGACATCCTGGCGGGTAAGCTAGAGCCCGGCGCGCGGCTGCCCTCCACGCGCACCTTGGCCAGCGAGCTTGGTGTCTCGCGTAACACGACGGCTCTGGCCTATCAGCTGCTCGTGCTCGAAGGCTACATCGAGGGGCGGGTTGGCGATGGCACGCGTGTCGCCCACATGCGCCCCTCGCGAGACGCATCCACCGGCGCGGAGACGCCCACCGAGCCGCGTGCCCAGTCGCCGGCCGCTCCCTCGCGCCGGGCGCAGACCCTCATGATGATGCCTCACCCGGGCGCCAGGCCAGAGCGCATGCCAGACACGCTCGCGCAGACCTTTCGCCTGGGTCAGCCTGACACAACGCTCTTCCCCTATGAGACCTGGGCCAGGCTCGCGGCGCGCCATGCGCGGCATACGTTGCCACGCGTCGCGCTCTACCAACATGTGGAGGCGCAGGGCTACCGGCCACTGCGTGAGGCCATCGCCGCCCGCCTGGGCATCACCCGGGGCGTCCGGTGCACCGCAAGGCAGATCATCCTGACGTCCGGCTCGCAGGGCGCGCTCGATCTGGTCGGCCGGGTGCTGCTCGATCCCGGTGACGCTGCCTGGGTGGAGGACCCCGGCTACCTGGGCGCGCGCGGCGCGCTGCTAGCGAGTGAGGCGCATCTCGTGCCGGTGCCGGTGGATGCCGAAGGGCTGAATGTGGCGGCTGGGCACGCGCTCTCCCCGCGGGCCCGGCTGGCGGTCGTGACTCCGTCGCACCAGTTCCCCACAGGGGTCACCATGAGCCTGCGCCGGCGGCTGGCCCTGCTGGAATGGGCACGCGCGGCCAGTGCCTGGATCGCTGAGGATGACTATGACAGTGAATTTCGCTACAGTGGGCGTCCGCTGGAGGCCCTGCAAGGGATGGACACCACCGGCCATGTCGTCTATGTCGGCACGTTCAGCAAGGTCCTCTTCCCCTCGCTGCGCCTGGGCTATCTGGTCGTGCCGCCCGCGCTGGTGGACTCCTTCGTGGCGACGCGTGGCTTCATAGACACGCACCTACCGCTCCTTGACCAGCTCGTCCTGGCAGACTTCATCGGCGAGGGGCACTACGTCCGGCATGTCCGCGCGATGCGCCAGGTCTATCTGGAGCGGCGCAACACGCTCACCGACGCGCTCAGCACTGAGCTTGGCGATATGCTCACGGTGACAGCGCCCGAGGCAGGACTGCACCTGGCCGCATGGCTTCCGCCGGGGATGTCGGCCACGGGGGCCGCCCGGCGTATCGCCGCTCACGGTGAGGAGGTCACTCCAATCGTGCAGCGCGGGTCAGGCGTGTTCAAGCGCGACGGGCTGATGCTCGGCTTTGCCGCTGCCGGGCCGGAGCGGATTCGCCTGGGTGTGCGAGCCATTGCCAGGGCGCTGCGGGCATCCTGAGCGAATCGCCGCCCCACTGCCGAATGTTGACTTGTCCGGTCGGAATTGCGTACACTCTCAGGGAAGCACGTCGCAGCAGCGACACACCATCTCCCCAGGCAGGGGCAGACCGCGCAGCAAAGGAGCAGAGAAGATATGTCTGGAGCTCAGGCACAGACCATGCCATCTGAGACAGGATACGCGCATCCCGAAGTGCTGGTGGATACCGCGTGGGTCGCGGAGCACACAGCTGATCCCAGCGTGCGCATCGTCGAGGCCGACGAGGACCCCTTGCTCTATGAGATCGGGCACATCAAGAACGCCGTGAAGCTCGACTGGCATGTTGACGTGCAGGACCCCGTCCGCCGCGACTTCGTCAGCCAGGCCGATTTTGAGGCGCTCATGCGCCGCTATGGGATCAGCAACGACACCACCGTGGTGCTCTATGGCGACAAGAATAATTGGTATGCCGCATATACTTTTTGGCTCTTCCGCATGTATGGCCACCGCGACCTGCGCATCATGAATGGTGGCCGCACCAAGTGGGAGGCCGAGCAGCGGCCCTATGTCACCGAGACACCGCAATTCGCCGCGACGACCTATGCCGCGAAGCCAGCCAACCTCGATCTCCGCGCCTTTCGCGCCCAGGTAGAGGCCCACCTCGCCAAGCATGGCGCGCTCATTGACGTGCGCTCCCTCGACGAATATACCGGGAAGCTGCTGCATATGGTGAATTACCCACAGGAAGGCGCATCGCGCGGCGGCCACATTCCCGGCGCGCAGAGTATCCCGTGGGCCACGGCGGCGAACCCGTCGGATGGGACGTTCAAGTCGGCGGAGGAGCTGCGCCAGATCTATGGCGGGAAGGGCATCACGCCGGATCGCGAGGTCATCGCCTATTGCCGCATTGGTGAGCGGTCAGCGCACACCTGGTTCGTGCTCACGCAGCTGCTGGGCTATCCGAGCGTGCGCAATTACGATGGCTCGTGGACGGAATGGGGCAACCTCGTCGGCGCGCCCATCACGAAGGGTGAGGAACCCTAGGCCGCTCGAAGCGTAGGATTCTAGAGAAGTCTATTTGACACGGGAAGGGCGGCACTGGTCGTCGCTTCCCGTGTGGCCATAGGAGCCTGTAGCGATGAGCATGAGCCGCCAAGAG
>DASWAC010000067.1:0-2000 GCA_036391335.1 Ktedonobacterales bacterium | reverse complement strand
AGGTGCCACCCGGACGTGGGACTTCAACACTCCCGGCACACGGCTCCTGGCTCACGCCAGGGGACTGGTCAGCATCGGGGCTTCACGCCCCCGGCGTCCGTCGTGGGGTTGCTGACGGTTGGTCGGTCTCCTTTGCGTCTTGCGGCAGTCTCGTGTCACGCACTCGCGCCCTGGTGAGGATGACAGGCAGTTCGGTCGGTGTGAGCTTGGAATTCGCGATGACCACAGTGGCGCCGAGGGCACGGGCCTCCGCGTGTGTCGCCGTGTCGACATGCGGCGCGTAGGCCACCACCGGCACGCCTGACGCGCGCACCACGCGAATCGCCTCTCGCCAGTCTACGCCATGTGGCGCGCAGTTCACCAGTGCCGCCGCAGCGCCGCTGGCCAGCGCTGGTGTCAATGCCGCGACGTTGGCGACAAATCGCGCCTGATATCCCGCCCGCGCGAGGATGGGCGCAATCTTTGCCTGGAAGAAGAGGTCGCGGTCGAGCACCAGGATGGTCGGTGAGAGATCACTCATGGCACTGGATCCTTAGTCGTCGCTGCGCTCTTGGATGGGGCGGCGAAGCTGGTCCGCAAGCTCTTCGTTGATGAGGCGCAAGTCATGCCATTGCTCAGGTGTAAAGACGTGGCGACCGCCCTCACACCAGGGCTTCGAGCACTTGCGCTCGTGACTGGTCTCGAAGATGAGGTGATCGCCCTCGACGGACACCCAGATGTGCTTGCGGGAATAGCCATCTCCCCATTTGAGCAGCACGCCGCCCTGATATTCGTCGAAGCGGCCCATGCCGTAGAGGAAATCGCGGTCGAACTTCTGGAGGCTGAGCATGACTTTGCTTTCGGTGATGACCTTCGCCGCCTCTGGCCCAAGCGCGGTGGTGGCCTGGGCATCCAGGTCCTGCCGAGGGATGCTGCTGGCGCGGTGCGAGCGCTGCGCATCGCGGATGAGGCTGGTCACGTCCTGTTGCTCTTCATCGCTAAGGGTGCGCGATTGCCCGACGATCTGAGGCTTGCCGCCCTGCTGGCCATTGTCCCCTGCCATGCGTCACCTGGCCTTTCGTGCGGCGCTGCCCACACGGACACACGCTGCCGCACTAGATATGCTAGCATCGTGCGGCGAGCCGTGCCATGTGGCTCAGGAGCTTCTCGGTCGGCACGCTCGGCCCGTCACTGTGCAGCCGCGGGCGCGCAAGAGCCGCCAGCGGGATGGCTGGCAGCCCTGTGAGCGTGGAGCGAGACCCGGTCGTGCGCTACGAATACATCCCGGGGGAGGCCGGATGCCCGTGCGTGCTCAGCCAGGAAAGCAACTCACTAATGCTGGCGGTGGCCAGGGCGACACAGCTGTCAGCAGCGCCATAGTAGACATACAGGGTGTCGCGGTCAGGACCGATGGTGTAGCCACACGGGAAGACGACGTTGCTGACATCGCCTTCGCGCTCGTACTGCTCCTCAGGGCCAAAGACCCACTCATCGCCACGCAGCAGGCACAGCTCGGGATTGTCGCGATCAAAGAGTGCGAGCCCCAGGCGATAGAGCGCGCCTGACGCGGTCGTATGGACGCCGTGATAGATCATGAGCCAGCCCTGATCGGTCTCGATGAGCGGCGTCGAGAGGCCAATCTTGTTGGCATCCCACCAGGCGCCACGGCGCGCCTCCAGGATCATGCGCTGCTGCCCCCAGTGGACGAGGTCGGCGGAATAGGACATCCAGATATGAGCGCCGTGCATGCCGACCGGACGGTGGACGATGGCCCACTGCCCGTCGATCTTGCGCGGCAAGAGCGCCGCATCTTTATCCTCGGGTGACATAATCGCGCCAAGCCGCTCGAAGAGCACGAAATCCCTGGTGCGCGCCAGCGACACGCCTGGGCCACCGCGTGAATAGGAGGTGTACGCGATGTAGAATTCCTTGAGCTCAGGCACATAGGTGACCCGTGGGTCTTCGATCCCCCACAGCTCTTCGGGGTAATTCTCCGGGTCCGCCATCATCGTGGGGCGCAT
>DASWAC010000066.1:0-3558 GCA_036391335.1 Ktedonobacterales bacterium | reverse complement strand
CGCAGCCGCCGGTGACCGCGCTCCCCTACATCGAAGTTCCGTGGGTCGAAGAGGAGCCGCCCCCGCGCCCCGAGACTCCCTCTGCGCCTGTCGTGGAGCCACCGCCACCAGGGCAGGAGCAAGCGCCCATGCTGGATCCTCCCGGCGAGCCCAAAGACGCCCCTGAGAAGGGCATGAGCTAACGCGCATCATGTCGGTCGCCGGCGTCGCGCATCCCCGGCCGGACGCGCCCGCCAATGGCGTACCCAAGCGCGCCGAGGCCCACGACGATGGCAAAGAATGCCACGACTGCCCATGTTCCCGCGTTATCCGCCCGTGACAAGATGAGGATGCCCATGATGCCAAAGAGGCCAAGCAGCATGCCGAGCAACAGGCCAACGGTGCAGCCAACGTGCGCCATGCTGCGCCCACGCAACGGCTCTAGCATGTGGTGTTATCCTTCTCAGTGGTGACAGTCAATGAGCCTGCTCAGACTGGCGGCATGCGAGCGGCTCTGGAGTATCTTACTGACTATTGTACAGGAGGGCCTAGCGATGGCACAGGTGACCTACGAGGTGGTGGCGGCGATCTCTCGGCGGTTTGGCGCCAATGAGGTACCCCTGGAAGTGGAAGCTCATGACTTTACCCTGGCCGAGCTGCACGATGGGCTGCGCGATTCACGCGCCGTGCTGCAGAGCATCGCCGATACATGGGATGATACCCAGCTGCATGCGCGCCCTCCTTTGAAGGCCGGCGCCGGTGAAGAAGAGCGCTGGTCGGCGGCGGGAGTGCTCTCACATCTCTGCGTGACCCAGAACTGGTATATGCTCAACATGGATCGCCTGCTGGGCCAGCGTCACCACTATGCCAGCATGCCACAAGGCCTGGGTGACCAGGCGCAGCACGAGATGCCCAAGGCCCAGCTGGCACCACTGCTGCGGGCATCCACTGGCGAGCTGCTCACCTACATCGCTGCCATCCCCGCCACAGCGGACCTCGAAGCCACGCGCGATTCGCGCTTCTTCGGCGACCTCGGCCTGCGCGGCTGGGTGCTGCTGGCCATCGTGCATGACTACGACCATTTGGGGCAACTTCGCTCCATCGCGCGGATGGCTGGCTTCGGCGAGGAGTGAGGGCGGCAGACACGACAAAACCCGGATCACGACTGAGGCTTCCGCTCAGGCGGTCCGGTGTTACTGTCGCGAGGAACCTCGTTGTCGGCTAGAAGCCGTGCGCCATTGCCTTCAGGCGGGCCTTGCGTGCCTTGCGGGCGCGGGCCTCGGCCTTGCGCTTGCGCTTCACACTGGGCGGCTCATAATGCTGGCGGCGCTTGGCCTCAGCGATCAGGCCATCCTGCTGCACCCGACGTGTGAATTTCTTGAGGGCCTGCTCGAACGAGTCACCCTCGCGTACGATAACTTCACTCACGCGTGATGTGTTGCCCAGACGCGAGGCATCACCCCGGGTCTGGTCTCCTTTCTCTGCTCGTGATCACCGTCTTGCGGCGCGCTCACGCGCCTGCGGGTGGCATACGCGACGTATCTCGTCACGCGCCACTACATAGCTTATCACACGCTTGGCCGCATGGGAATGGGCACCTTCCCGCCAGATCAGGCTATCCCATCTCCCACGCCGCCCCGGTGAATTGGAATACAATATCTAAGCTGCCGTCATCGCTTCTCCTGTGAGGATATCCTTGAATGTCACAGACACCCGACCATGACCCGCATGAGCTGCTCAAAGGCCTCAACGATTCGCAGCGCGAGGCCGTCACCACGATCGAGGGACCGCTGCTTGTGCTCGCGGGGCCGGGAAGTGGAAAGACCCGCGTCTTGACTCACCGCATCGCCTACATGATGGCGGCGGGCATCACGCCATGGCACATCCTCGCCGTCACCTTCACGAATAAGGCCGCGAAAGAGATGCGCGAGCGGCTGGAGGCCCTTGTTGGCCCGCAGGCGCGCAATCTCGGCGTGGGCACGTTTCACTCGATCTGCTCGAGAGTGCTGCGCCGCGAAGTGCACCACCTGGCGAACGGGCTGGATACGAACTTCACCATCTACGACACCGACGATCAGCTCGGCATCGTGCGGCAGATCGTGCGTGACATGAATTTGAGCGACAAGCAGTACAACCCACGCGCCATCCACAGCTATATCTCGCGGGCGAAGAATGACCTGCTCGGACCGGAGGAATATGCCCGGTCGGTCTCGAAATATATGGAAGAGATCGCGGCGCGTGTCTACACCAAGTATGACGCCGCCCTGCGCCGCGCCAACGCTGTGGACTTTGATGACCTGATCTTGCTCACGTGGCAGCTCTGGCACGACCACCCCGAGGTGCTGCGAGACTATCAGCAGCGCTATCGCTACGTCTCGGTGGACGAGTTCCAGGACACCAACCTCTCGCAATATGACCTCGTGCGCATGCTCGGCGCGGGCACCCCCGAGGCGCCGGGACATGGGAACCTCTGCGCCGTGGCCGACGATGATCAGTGCCTGCTCGAAGGCACACTCGTCACCATGGCCGATGGAAGTCAGCGCCCCATCGAGAGCGTCATGGTGGGCGATCAGGTGCTCTCAAGCTATGGCGATGGCGACTTCCTCCCGGCCAGCGTGCTGAAGACGGCGCGCCGCACGCGTGCCGGGCTGGGCGTGCGCATCACCACGCGATCCGGTCGCGCGCTTGTCAGCACCGCTGAGCACACGCACTTCGCGGGCGCTGCGTCAGCTGACGCGAGCCAGGGCGATCGCGCCCGCATCATGATCACCCTCTGCGGTGCCCGGCGCGACAGCTCCGTAGCTCATCACCTCGCGCTCGTGGGCGGCGATGCGCAGTCACCGCGCGCGATGGAGTCGCTTGGCTTCGAGGCGAGGCTGACTGGCCGGCGCTATGAGGTCACGAGCCCGGATATGCCCACCCTGCTCAACCACTCCGAGCGCATCCGCAGGGCCACCAACATGGATATCATCTACACTGCCCGCCTTGCCAAAGTCGAGGCGGAGCGGCCTGGCGGGCAAGTGCTTCCCTTCACGCGAGCGGCTGCAGTGCGGCCCGGCATGCTCATGTTCGACGGGCATGGGGGCTATGATGTCGCCGAGCGTGTGGAGAGCGTGCCCCTCGATGCGCCGGTCTATGACCTCGACATCGCGCGAACGCATAACTTCATCGCCAATGGCATCGTCACGCACAATTCGATCTATAGCTGGCGGGGGGCGAATCCCGCGGTGGTGGCCCAGTTTGAGCGCGACTTCCCCGAGACACGCGTCGTGCTGCTGGAGCAGAACTACCGTAGCACGCAGATCGTGCTCGACGCCGCCAACGCAGTCGTGCGCAACAACGCCGGCCGCAAGGAAAAGAAGCTGTGGACCGAGCGATCTGGTGGCCAGCAGATCACCGTGCACGAGGCCTATAACGAGGAGGAGGAAGCCTCGTACGTCGTAAACGAGATCCAGCGACTGGTCGGACGTGGCGAGGCCAAGCGTGGCGGGGTCGCCGTGATGTATCGCACGAATGCCCAGTCACGGGCGTGCCCTATGTCGTCATCGGCAGCAAGAAATTCTACGATCGCAAAGAGAT
>DASWAC010000065.1:0-5343 GCA_036391335.1 Ktedonobacterales bacterium | reverse complement strand
ACTTTTGGCGCATCATCATTGGCATGGGGAGTCAACCTCGCACGAGAAATCGTCAGAGCCGCATCGCAGTGAATAGTCCAGGTGACGAGATGAGCATTCGAGGGCATGTGGGCCAGACGCACGCGCAGGATTGGGAAATCGGCGCGCGGCGCACCTTCGCGGTGACGGCTGAGCGGGCCTGGCAGGCCGTGATGACACAGCCGGGGCTTGGCTGCTGGCTTGGCCACGCGCACGACCTCAAGCCTGCCAAAGGCGTCTCCTTCGTCACAGCTGAGGGCGGCCACGGCCACATCGTCAGCTTCGCCGAGGGCTCGCTCATCCGCCTGAGGTGGCAGCCGCAGGGAGCCAACCATGTGTCAACGGTGCAGGTGCGCGTCATCCCTGCCAGTGGGAAGGCGACCATCAGCTTCCACCAGGAGCGCCTCACCAGCGCCCAAGAGCGCACTCGCATGCGACGCTACTGGACGGGTGCGCTCGATCAGCTCGCCGCACTGCTGACCGCGTGACGATCTACGCCAGGCCGGCGCGCCGGGCGATGGCCAGCCGCTTGCGCTCCACCCGCAAGTTCGCCGCATCCACCATCTCATCATCCACCACGATCGCTCCGGTGCCCTGGGCCGCAGCTGACTCGTAAGCCGCGATGAGGCGCTGCGCCCGCGCGATCTGCTCGGCCGTGGGCGTAAAGGTCGCGTTGATGACGGGAACCTGTGAGGGGTGGATGGCCCACTTCCCATCGAAGCCCATGCGCGCGGCCATCTCGGCATCGCGCTGACATGCGGCCAGGTCCCGCACCGCGATGGTCACACCGTCGACCGCGGTGATGCCTGCGGCACGGGCGGCGGTGATCGTCTTGGCCTTCGCGTAGTGGTAGTAGAAGAATTGCTCAGCGCCAAGCTCCTGTGCGCCCAGGTCGGCCGCGAGATCGATCAGCCCAAAGATGAGGCCTGAGAGGCGTGGGGTTGCGCCGGCGATAGCCTCCGCATGCAGCACCCCCTCGGCAGACTCGATGAGCGCCTCCAGCCGGATGCCACCCACGCGCAGCCCGTTCGCCATCTCGATCTGCCGCAGCAGCCGATCGGCAAAGAGCACGTCCGCTGGTCCTTGCACCTTCGCCAGCACCATCACGTCGAGATATGCCCCCGCCGCCTCGACTACCTCGATGACATCTCGATAGAAATAGTGCGTATCCAGCCCATTGGGGCGAAACGCGCGCATCTTGCCGCCGAAGTCCAGTGTGCGCAGCGCCTCGGCCACCGTCTGCCGTGCCGCGACCTTCTGCGAGACGGCACAGCCGTCCTCCAGGTCAAATATCACCTGATCAGCATCAGATGCGGCGGCCTTGGCCATCATCTTGGGCGAGTGCCCGGGGCAGGCCAGCTCGCTGCGACGGATGATCTGCTCCACGGTCGGGGTGACGTCAGGCATGAGAATGCTCCACGATAATAGGCTGCCGGCAGATTCATATTTTACCGCACTCGGCATGATACTCCCATTCAGATCTGGCCGGTCGCCTCTACGATGACAAGATCGGTGGCGGTGTGTCGAGAGCGGCGCGGGCGCAGTCCGGCTGCGGCGAGGAGGCGTCTGATCTCGTCACCTGAGCGCTCCCTGCCTCCTTCTGAGACGGTCAGCATCTGGAGATCGAGCGTCGAGAATCGCGCTTCGACCTGGTTCCGCTCTTGATCTCCCTCGATGACGACGAGGCGGGCTCCTTTTGACATGGCAGCCGCGGTGTTCCTGAGAATGACTTTGCAGGTCTCATCATTCCAGTCGTGCAGGATCCACTTGAGGAGGTAGAGATCGGCAGTCGCGTGAATCGCCGCAAAGATGTCACCTTCGACCAGTTGGACCCGGTCGGCGAGACCGATTGATTCCAGGTAGGTGCCCGCCTCGGCGAGCACGAGCGGGGCCTCGACCAGGATGCCGCGCAGGCCGGGATGAGCCCTGAGGACCTCGCCGAGCAGCACTCCCGCTCCGCCAGCAACGTCGCAGACGACGCCTTTCTCGGGGAAGGGGTAGGCGGCGACGATCATGGCCGCCTCCAAGCGCGTGAGCCCGCCGAGGCCAGCGGTGAATTGGCGTCCCTCCTCCGGATGGGTGTCGAACCACGTAAAGGTGTCCATGCCGTTGACCCGGTGAAATGCATTCTCGCCGGTGCGCAGAGACCGCGTCAGATCCGACCACGCCGCGTGAACCGCTGGCGAGCCAAGGTAGCGGCACCAGTCGGCTGTCGCGCTGGGATCATGTGCGCGCAAGGGTCTTGTGAGCCGGGTGGCGTGAAACTTTCCGGTGGCGTCGAGTCGCACAATGCCGACCACCGCGGCCGCCCGCAGGGCACGATGCAGCGCATCAGCATCGCCCTGCACGAGGACCGCGAGCTCCTGCGCCGCCTTGGGCCCCTCGGCGAGGTGATCGGCGATACCGAGCTCGGCGAACGCCGCCAGGAGGTGCACGGTCCCGAAAGCATAGGCATGTTCTAGTAACGCGATCTGTGCGGGCAGGAGGCGGTCAGCCACCCGCAACAGGAAACGGCGCAGGCGCATCGTCAGGTGCATCACGAATCGTGGGGGCACCCGAGTGCGCCTGGGTGCTGTGCTTTCCTCTTGTTTCGCGTAGCTGCTCACCGACATAGCACACCTCATTTCTCTTCTAGGTCCCCTTCAGCTGCTCTTCTGGCGTCAGTCGCCGGCACTCACAAGATCATGTCCTTCGAGCGGGCGCCGGCTGGGAGCTGGAGGGGAAGCCTCTCCCGGCGGGCCGATCCATAGAGATGCCCGCTAGCTTTCAAGCAATGCCTTCAACTGGTGATGCCCGTCTTCGAGGTCTCTCTTGATCGCCCCCGCCATCACCGGCTCGGCGATCTTGAGTAGGCCAGTCGGCTGCGCCTGGAAGTGCACATGCAGCCTGGTACTGTTGCCTGCTGGCTGCAGCGTATGTGCGATCTCGTAGGTCAACGGGCCAGAGGTGCTCTTCACCGTGTAGGTGGTGTTAGGGACCAGCGCGGTAACCTGCCAGGTTGATTCGTTCTTCTGGCCCATCACCGTGCGAACGGCTATGCCCGTCGAGCCGACCGCGAGTGGCCCCGCCGACGTTTGGCGGTAGTCAACGAGCTGCGACTGCCACCGCGTGTAGGTCGTGACGTCGGTCAGATAGGCGAAGACTGCCTCCACCGGACGGTTGATTTGGAGATCGACCTCGTGCGTGATCATACGATCCTCCTGTTTTTTGTGTGTCGCCGCGCGGACGTTGCGCGTCACTTGCCACGCCCTTACTATGCTCTGGGTCCCCATGCCCCCACCAGGAAGTATCCTCACCTTTTCCTCACCTCTTCGCGTGAGCCGTATACTACGAGCAAACTCCGGGTTTCTCGTTCCCGCCTTGGGGGTGTTGCCCATGAGTGAGCCCACCACGCTGAGCGCGGTGCTCAAGCGCTATCGTCTCGCGGCGGGACTCTCACAGGAGGCCCTAGCCGCGCGTGCTGAGCTCAGTGCGCGTGCCATATCGGACATGGAGCGAGGCCTGCGCCACGCGCCGCATCCCGACACGATCGAGCGCCTCGCCGCCGCCTTGCGGCTGACTCCACCACAGCGCGCGCTCCTCGTCAGCGCGGCGAGACCAGAGACGCAGGTGACCGTGGAATCCGCGTCACCGATACCGAATCTTCCCATACCCCCCACCGCGCTCCTCGGTCGTGAGGCGGAGCGTACCCGCGCCAGGAGTCTCCTTCGTGATGAGGAGGTGCGGGTGCTCACGCTGACGGGACCTGCTGGCGTCGGCAAGACCCGGCTTGGCCTGGAGGTGGCACGCGACCTGGCGCCGGAATTCCCAGAGGGCGCGTACTTTGTCGATCTGAGCTCCATACGCGATCCGTCGCTGGTGCCGAGCGTGGTGGCGAAGGCGCTGGGTCTGCGCGAGGCTGCGGGCATCCCCGCGCGTGAGCAGGTGCTCGCCTATTTGGCGACGAGCCGTGTGCTCTTCATCTTCGACAATGCGGAGCAGGTGGCGGATGCGGCAACGTGGTGGGCGGAGGTGCTATCTCAGTGCCCGCACGTCGTGATGCTCGTCACCAGCCGCGTACCGCTGCGCCTGCGCGGCGAGGCGATCCTCTCGCTTGCCCCGCTGCCACTCGATGATGCGGTGGCCCTCTTTCGCGAGCGGGCACGGAGCGTGCGTCCCGATGGTGACTATGCCGGTCAAGCGGTCGTCACGCTGTGCGAGCGACTTGACTGCCTGCCACTGGCGATCGAATTAGCGGCTGTGCATGTCCGTACCCTGCCGGTGTGGCAACTGGCGGAGCACCTGGACCAGCGGTTGGCCCTTTTGCGCGGCGGCATGCGCGATCTACCGCCACGGCAGCGCGTGATGGAGGATGCCATCGCATGGAGCTACGACTTGCTGACGGAGTCAGGCCAGCGGTTGTTGCGCTCGCTGGCGGTCTTCGCTGGTGGGTGGACGCTGGAGACCGCGCAGGCCATTTGCTGGGAGCGGCAGCCACCACGGCAGGAGGCAATCCTAGCGCTGGCGGATCTGGTGGATGCCAGCCTGGTGCAAGCGGAGGTCGCAGCGGGCCAGGCGCGCTTTCGCCTGCTGGAGGTCACCCGAGAATACGCGCTCACGCGCCTGCGCCAAACCGCGGAAGAAGAGCCCTGCCAGCGCCGGCATGCGGTCTGGTTTGCGCACCTGGCCACCGATGCGTCGCGGCTGGAACACACCTTGCGGAGCGAGGAGCTGGCGCTTGACCTGCCCAATATCCGCGCCGCGCTGGCATGGGCCGAGGCGCATGAGGAGGCGGAAATCGGCATGCGGCTGGCAGGCTTCGCACGGATGCTGTTCATGCTGGGGCTGGTCGAGGAAGCCACCCACTGGATAGAGCGCATGCTGGCGCTCGACGAAGAAGCCGATCGGAAGGGCCAGCTCATCGCGCCGCCACAGCTGCGGGTCGAGCGCCTCATCGCCCTCGCGCGCGCGCTCTTGAGCCAGGGGCGCCTGGATCAGGCGGACGCACGCGCCAGCGAGTCCTTGCGCCTGGCCGAGCGCATCCAAGACGAAGCCGGCATCAGTGACGGGTATCTGACGCAAGGCCTCGTGGCTCAGGCGAGCGGAAAGCTCGAGCAGGCCGCGCACGCGTTCACCGAGAGCTATGTTTTTGCCGGACGGGCGGGCCGGCGCGACCTCCGCATGCGGGCGCTCGTCCAGTTGGGGGAGCTCGCGCGGCAACGGGGAGATTCGGCGCGCGCCGAGGCGCTGCTCACCGATGCCCTCGCCGAGGCGCATGCCAGCGCAGGAGCGTGGGATGAGGCCATCATTACCACGTTATTGGGGCATGTGGCGCGGCAACAGCAG
>DASWAC010000064.1:0-2219 GCA_036391335.1 Ktedonobacterales bacterium | reverse complement strand
CTCCGTGAATTACCGGCTGCGCGACTGGCTGATCAGCCGCCAGCGTTACTGGGGCACGCCCATCCCCATCATCTATTGCGAGGTGTGCGGCACGGTCCCCGTCCCTGAGGATCAGCTGCCTGTCCTCCTGCCCGATGAGGTGAGGTTCAAGCCCACCGGTGAGTCGCCGCTGCGCTACGTGCCTGAGTTCTATGAGGTCGCCTGCCCATCATGTGGGCGGCCCGCGCACCGTGAGACCGACACGATGGATACCTTCGTCGACTCGTCGTGGTACTTCCTGCGCTATGCGGACCCGAAGGACGAAGCGGCGGCGTGGTCGGCGGAGCACGTCGCCCGCTGGCTCCCGGTGGATATGTACATCGGCGGTCCGGAGCACGCCGTGCTGCACCTGCTCTATGCGCGATTTGTCGTGAAAGCGATGCGCGACCTGGGCCACCTGAAGCTGAACGAGCCCTTCACCCGGCTCTATCACCAGGGGATGATGCTCGGCCCTGATGGGCAGAAGATGTCGAAGTCGCGTGGCAATGTGATCGCGCCGGACGATGTGGTGAGTCGCTATGGCGCTGACGCGGTGCGCTGCTATCTGATGTTCATGGGGCCATTCGATCAAGGCGGCCCGTGGAATACTCAGGGCATCGAGGGGGTCGCCCGGTTCCTCAATCGCGTATGGGCCCTCGCGCACGATGCCGCCCAGGCGCAGAGCGGCACGGCCGCCGAGGTCGCCAGGGGGAAAGAGGTCGAGCGGCTGCGCCATCGCACGGTGGAGCGCGTCACGAACGACCTGACGGGCATGCGGCTCAACACGGCCCTGGCCGCGCTGATGGAGCTGCTCAACGGGCTGAACAAGGCTCGCGACGAGGAGCCCGCCGTGCTGCGAGATCCCCGCTTCACAGATGCCCTCGACACGCTCTTGCTGCTGCTGGCACCCCTCGCGCCCCATGTGACGGAAGAGTTATGGCAGCAGCGCCAAGGGCAGGGCGACGCTTTCGTCAGCATCCACACGCACGCGTGGCCCGGCTTTGACCCTGCCCTCATCACGGAGGCGACGATCCGCATCGCGGTGCAGGTCAACGGAAAGATTCGCGACGAGCTGGAGCTGCCCGCGGGCGTCACCGAGGCGGACGTGAAGGAGGAGGTGCTCGCGCGCGCGAAGGTGCAGGCGGCGATGGCGGGCAAGCCGCTCAAGAAGTTCATCTATGTGCCGGGCAAGCTCGCCAGCGTCGTGGTCTAGGCCCGCCCAGGCTCCAGCCACTGCCGCAACGCCCAGTGGTATACTCCCAGTGCTTGGCGCACGGTGGCGGCCCGCAGAGCAAGGGGGGGCAGCGCATGAGCGTGTCAGAACACGCGGCGAGCACTATCGAGGAGCTCGTGGGGCTCACGAGAGATGCGGCGGTTGGCTCGATCATCATCCGCGGCGAGATAAGCAGCCCAACCTCGGTGCGCCTGGCGCCGGGGCAGTCCCTGCGCGGCGAAGACGCTCAGGCAAAGATCATCTTTGCCCCTGGCAGTGAGGGCATCGAGCTCTCCTCCGACAATCAGGTGCACGCGATTCAGGTGGAGACCTCCGCCGAACGCCGCGCGATCTTCAACGACACGTCTGTCGGCACACTTGGGTTGATCTCGCTGCGCGATGTGACCTGCACGGGGCGCGTGCAAATCATTGCGCGTGATAAGGTGCGGGCCGGTCATGTTGAGGTAAGCGGCCTGGATATCTTGGCCGCCGATGCGCGAGGCGAGCCCGAGCGGCTACGTGGGTATGGGGTCTATGTCATCCAAGGGGCATTCACCCTCTGGAATATGCAGGTTGACGACAGTGTCGCCATCACCGCTGACCTGACCGGGCTCTCAGCGGGTCGCGATGGGGCACCCGTGCTCGGGAGCGGCATCTTCGTCAGTGGGGCGGGTGATACAGGTGGCACGCTTGATGTGAGGCGACTCGAGACTGGCGCGGTCTATAGCGATGGGAAGATTGCCCCCGGCACGCCGGACCAGATCACTGGCGGCGTCTTTACCGTCTATGGCACGCATGTGAATGAGGTCACGAATCGTGGGCCCGTCGTGACCTATGGTGTGAACGATATGGTACTCGACAACTGGGGCGTTGTGGACCACTGGACCGCCGAGGCAGCGATTACGTCGTATGGCCCCAGTGGCGTTGGCTTCGTCAATTTTGGCACCGTGAATGAGCTGAGGGTCAATGCGCCGATAGAAACGTTTGG
>DASWAC010000063.1:0-3254 GCA_036391335.1 Ktedonobacterales bacterium | reverse complement strand
CGCCCACAAGCGTGGCGGGCAGGGCAGACTCATCTTCAAGACGAACGCGCTGGTGGATCCCGAGATCATCCGCGCCCTCTATCGGGCCTCACACGCGGGAGTGGCCGTTGACCTCATCATTCGCGGCATCTGCTGCCTGCGGCCGGGCATCCCTGGCGTGAGTGAGCATATCCAGGTGCGCAGCATCGTTGGGCGCTTCCTCGAGCACAGCCGGGTCTACTATTTTGCCAATGGGGGCGCTGGCGCCGAGGTGCTGCTGGGAAGCGCCGACCTGATGGAGCGCAACCTCGACCATCGCATCGAGGTCCTTTTCCCGCTGGATGATGCCCGTCTGCGCGACTATCTTGCCACCACCGTGCTCCCGGCGTATCTGCGCGACACGGTCAACACGCGCATCTTGCAGGCCGATGGGCGCTATGAGCGCGTGCAGGTCGTCAAGGGCGAGCCCGCGTTCGATGTGCAGCAGTGGATGGCGAGCGCCGAAGCGGCCGTTCCCGTGCGCCTGCAGGTGTGACGCGTCACCTCTTGCTATCTGAGCCCTGATGGGTTACTCTTCTGAGACAAGCGAGTGCGAGCGTGCCTCATGTGGAGTGGCGGGGATTGTGATGCGTGTGCTCGTGACCGGAGGAACCGGCTTTCTGGGTCAGCACACGTGCGCGCGCCTGCTGAGCCGTGGCGACCACGTGCTCGCGCTTGGGCGCACCGCCTCAGCTGAGCGTGTGCCTCGCGGCATTGAGCCTGTGCCGGTGGACCTGTGTGACCGCGCCGCCGTGATCGCGGCCTGCCGTGGGGTGGACGCCGTGGTGCACACGGGCGCGCTCTCAGCGCCATGGGGACCCGCATCGGCCTTCCACGCCGTCAATGTGGGTGGCACGGCAAATGTCATCGAAGGCTGCCTGCGCCACAATGTGCCCCGGCTGGTCTACATCTCGTCGCCCAGTGTCATCTTCGATGGCCACGACCATCTCAGCGCGACAGAATCAATGCCGTATCCAGCTCACTTCACCTCCACCTATGCGCTGACCAAGAAGCAGGGGGAGGACCTCGTACACGCTGCCGAAGCGCACATCGAGACGGTCATCCTGCGGCCAAAGGCGCTTTTCGGGCCAGGCGACAACGCGCTGCTGCCGCGCCTCATCGCGGTGGCGAGACGCGGACGCCTGCCGCAGATCGGCGATGGACACAATCTCGTGGACCTCACCTATGTCGAAAACGCCGCGCAGGCAATCTCGCTGGCGCTCACGTCGCGGGCAGCGGTAGGGAAGACGTTTCACATCACGAATGATGAGCATGTGCTGCTCTGGGGCGCAATTCGTGACCTCTTACGGCAGATGGGGCTGCCTCAGCCCGCGAGAACGATTCCGCTGGCCAGAGCGCTCGTCGCGGCCAGTGCGCTCGAAGCTGTCTCGACAGTCACGCGCCGCGAGCCACTGCTCACCCGCTATTCCGTCATGATTCTCGCGCAGACCCAGACCTACGACATCAGCGCTGCGCGTCGCGATCTGGGCTACCGGCCAGAGGTGGCCATGGGCGAGGCCATCGCGCGCACCGTCGCATCGCTGCGAGCCGACTCGCTCGCACTGGCGGCGCACGCATGAGCATCGAGGAGGCCAACAGGCCACACCTGAGCCAGCCGGGAGGGGCGACCAGCGCTACGCCGGTGGTCGAGTGCATCATGCTCGACACGGGATATTGCCTGGCGTCGGAGCACCACATCATGCGTGGGGGCCGTCGGCGCACCGTGCGCTGCCACTCGCTGGTCGCGCTGTTGCGGCATCCTGGCCAAGGCTGGCTGCTGTGGGACACCGGCTACGCTCCACGTATGCTCACCGCGACCCAGCGCCTGCCCTTTTCGCTCTATGCGCGCATCACGCCGCTCAGACTGCGGCCAGAGCTAGGGGTCTCGTCACAGCTCACGCACCTCGGCATGCGTCCAGGTGACATCGAGCGGGTGATCCTCTCGCACTTCCACGCCGATCATGTGGCCGGCTTGCGAGACTTCCCGAGCGCGCAGCCCATCGCCCTGGCTGGCGCCTATGCCTACGTGGCAGGCCGCACCGGCTTTGCCGCGCTCTCGGTCGGCTACATCCCCAGCCTGGTCCCGCCAGACTTCGAGCGCCGCGCCCTGCTGCTAGATCGAATCGAGGGGCCATCGCTGGGGGCATTAGGGCAGGCGCACGACCTCTTCGGCGATGGATCGCTGCTGCTCGTCCCGCTGCCAGGTCATGCGCGTGGCCAGATGGGCCTGCTGGCGAATACAGCGAGCGGTCGTGTGCTCTTCGCCGCTGACAGCTGCTGGCTGAGCCAGGCCGTCCGTCAGCAGCGCCCACCGGCAGGCGTCGCCCGCTTCATCGCCGATAGCTCCAGCGCAGTCAGCGACACCTTGGCCCGGCTGAAGCGCTTTCTGGATGCGAATCCTGACGTGCGGCTAGTGCCCAGCCATTGTCCCGAGGCCTTCGCACGCGAGGTGGTCGGGAAGGCGCCGCTATGGAGCTAGTGCGACTCGCCACCATCGCCCGCCACTTCGTCGCCGCACGCCGCCGCTGGGTCAGCCTGCGTGGCGATGCCCTCACCCGCTATCAGGATGAGCGCGCCCACAAGATCGTCGCCTATGCCGCCGCGCACGCGCCCTTTTACGCCGCGCACTGGGCGAGCCACGACCTGACCGAATGGCGCACCTTGCCGGTGGTGGATAAGCGGCTGATGATGGAGCACTTCGACACCTTCAACACTGCCGGTCTCACCCGCGATGAGGCTATGGCTGCGGCAATCGCAGCTGAGCACAGCCACGACTTTCGCCCGACGGTGCACGGGCTCACGGTTGGCCTTTCCTCCGGTACCTCGGGCCATCGTGGGCTCTTCGTGGCCACTGGCGGGGAAACAGCGGGCTGGGCGGGCGTGATGCTCGCGCGGGCGCTGCATAGCTGGCAGGGCAGGCTGCGAGTCGCTTTCTTCTTGCGAGCCAACAGCAATCTCTACGAGAGTATTGGCGGATCGCTCATCCAGTTTCGCTACTTCGATCTCATGCTTCCACTCGATGAAGCCGTGGCCCGGCTCAATCTCTTTTTGCCAGATGTCATCGTGGGCCCGCCCTCGCTGCTGGGCATGCTGGCGCGAGAGCGCCGCGTGGGGCATCTGCGGGCGAGGCCACGCCGGCTCATCTCGGTTGCCGAGGTGCTCGAGCCGCAAGACCGTCTGAGCATCACTGAGGCCTTCGACGCGCCGGTGCATGAGATCTATCAGTGCACGGAAGG
>DASWAC010000062.1:0-6271 GCA_036391335.1 Ktedonobacterales bacterium | reverse complement strand
CTGCACGACCATCGCGCAGAGCGCGAGAATGATCCCGCCGCGGTATTGCCAGAGATAGCCCTTGCAGAGATAAAGTGCCTTCACCAACCCGCTCCCGTCGTGCCTATGCGCCGCAGATATTCGTCGTGTCATAGCTGACGGCAGAGGTCGCATGGGTGACCGTGATCTGGCCGGTGGCGTCAGTAAGTCCGCGCACATAGACCGTGGCCTGCTGCGAGGGCTGCAAGGAGCCACTTACGTGGTCGCTGAAGGTGGTGCCGTCTACGCTGATCGCCACATTCGCGGCGTTATCCACAGTGGCTGTCCACGCGAGAGCCCCCTGGCCACTGGGATAGCTAATGGTGAATTGTGCGGCTTGCCTATCCGCGCAGGATGCCTGGCTGAGCTGCGAGACCGTCAGCTGTGCGCCACTCGCTGGGGGCGTAGTCGGCTTTGGGGTGCGCGATGCGGTCGGCGTTTGCCCTGCCGGCTGCGTCGCTGGCAGCGCGGTGGGTGATGCCGCTGACCCGGTGAGCGGCGCCGAGGTGGCTGCTTTGTTGCCAAGAGGGTTGCTGATGAGCTGGTGACCATTCGCGAGTGAGACTGCGCTCACCAGCACGATAATCAACGCCAGCACGACCAGCAGCACAATCCCTGGCATCAGGAACCGCCTGCCCACCGGAAGCGCCGCGGAGAGCCGGCTCCGACGCCGGTGCCCCGTGGCTCCGCCCGAGCTCGCCAGCTGCTCGAAGAGGTCCGCCAGGTGGGCAACCGCCTCATGCACGCCCGCCGACTCGATCGCCATGCGCAAGAGTGGCGCCTGGACCGATGTGGAGGCGCTGGTCCCCCGGCCTATGCGGAGGCGTTTAGTGGCGGCATAGAGCAACGCGTCGAACGTGGCAAGGAGGCTTTCCGCTTCCGCGGCGACGGCCTGCACGTCGCCACGCGAGAGCGCGGAGGGCGCGGTGATGAACGCGTATGCCTCACAGGCAGTGTGCAGATCATCGAATGACTGTCGTGGCAGGCTGCGGTCGAGAATATGCAGCGAGCAGGCGGGCGCGCCTCGCACGGAGCGAGTCAGCCCTACCGCATCCAGCTCATCGAGGAGCGCCTTGGAGGCCTCTGGAATCTGGCGTAGCAGGTCGCGAGTGATCTCCTGGGAATCTCCATTTGGTGCCGCGCCGCTTCCCTCTTGCCGGACTGCCCCATTCTTTGTGCCCATCTGCCCCCCTCGCCTGCATATCCCGCAAGCATCATCCGCGTGGTCCCACTGCTAGATCCATCGCTGCGATAGTGACTCGCGCTATCTCACCCATTGAGGTATGAAATCCAGCCTCTGTATTCTGCGTTCATGCTCGTAAAGTTGCCGCAGATGAGAGTTCTGTTAGGGGTAGGGCCCAAAAGCATGACTACCCATAAGGCCAAGCGTGTGAGCATAGCATGCCCTTCGTCGTGGGCAATGAGCCTCACGCGGGGAGTCTTGCTTGCGATGAGCGGCCCTGCTGGCACGAGTGCGCATGACCAGACAGGCGACTTGCGCTATACTGCACCCTGCGGCGTATGAGCTATCCGACGCGGCCCGCCAGGGACGCGCACGGGATGCGCGCCCCCTTGTGTTGGCGGACGAGCGTCAGGAATCTCGCCGTGATTAGGCCTCCTCAAATCTTCATCAGCTATGCGCATCGTGACCACAAATTTGTCGAACAGCTCGAGCGAGAGATCACCTCGTGGGGCATGCGGCCCTGGGTGGATCATCAAGGGCTGGCTGGCGGCCAGGAGTGGTCTGCTGAGCTCGAGCTGGCGATCAAGACCAGTGCGGCGCTGGTGCTGGTGCTCACGCCTGCCGCGCTGCGGTCCCAGGTGATCGTCCGCGAATATCGCACCGCACTGGCGCACCAGATTCCCGTCGTAATGCTGGGTTTGCGCAGGGTGGCCGCGCTCCCTGACGAGCTTCGTGCGATCCACGCGATTGACTGTGTCTCGCGGCAGTGGCGGGGTGTGGAGCTGCTCGCCGTGGCGCTGGCAGATCGTGGAATAGGTGCGCCGGAGCCCGCCATGCTGGGATCCGCCTGGCCGGTGCCGCTCATGCTTGCGCCTCACGAGAGCATGAAGTCAGCTGAGCGACTCGACACCCCGACCGGGTGGGCATATGTTCCCGACATCTCCATATCGGCCCTGACGCTCGTGGTCAGCCTTTCCATCGCGACCGAAGCAGCCTATAAGATTCCCGGACTCTCCCAAGTATGGCCATGGAGTGCCCTGAGCAGACTCGCGGACCTCCAGTCCTCACCAATGCTCTGGTTCGTGCCGCCAACCCTCGTGTTTGGATGCATGCTCCTCGTCTTCGTCGCGGTGCTGCGTCTCCTCTTTTTCACCGGCTTCATCGTAGGCTGGTTCTCGCCAGAGCGCGTCGTGCTCACCCCGTCTGGGGTGACAGTGAGGCTGTTCCGGCTTCGGTGGGCTCGGCCGGCGATTCAGATCTCGCATATGCCATTTCGCGCCGTTGAGCGCATCGAGCACGGCCGCGCCTGGCTTGGCGCCATCCGGCTCAATTTCATCGCACGGGGCAGCGGGGCAGTCTACGACATTGTGCTGCCGCGCCGCCTAGGCCCGGTGGCCGCGATAGCCAGCGCGATCATCGCCGGCCCGCAAACCTATCAGTCGGCCAGCGAGGACCCCTCGCTGCCCTCGGCCATGGCAGGGCAGACTGGCTCGGTGACCGCGAGCCCTACAGCTCTCGCTCCCGCTCCCACACCGGTGCGCTCACGCATGTATGCCGTCATCGCGGATCGCCACGAGATGCGCCACCTTGGCGACATCCAGGCGCGCCTGGCGGCACGAGGCCTCACGATGGCGAACCTCGCGCCGTCTCCGGTGGACGCGTCATGGCTCGTGGCGCCCACTGATGCCATGCGGGATGCGGCTTTCGTGCTCTATCTGGTTTCACCGCGCACGTCGCGTTCACCCGAGGCGCAACTCATCCTCACGGATCTGCTCGCGGCGGGGCGGCCGGTCATCCCACTGCTCATGAGGCCCATCAGCGCGATGCCAGAGGCGCTCGCGCGACTCCAATGGGTAGATTTCACGGCACGTGTCGATCACCAGCGCAGCATCTGCCTGCTGCTCGGCGCTATCGAGCAGCTCGGCATCCCTGTCGCCCGGCAGGGCGTCGCCCTCGACTGGGAGCTGGCGCTGGCCCGCGCGATGCACAATCGCGAGCCACAAGACTGGCGTGTATTTCGTCCGCATAGCATGGCGCGGCCCATCTACCGACAATATCAGCGGCTGGCATTACAACCCCTCTTCATAACACTGATAGCTTGCTTACTCCTCGCGCTGCTCACGCCCATGCTGGCTCCTAGCGTCGCGGTGGACGCTCGGATGCTCATCCCACTAGGCCCGGCTGCCAGTCTCGCGATCTTCTCCCTCGCCTTCTTTCTGGTCGTGCTGCTCATCATCACAGGCTTCAGGCGGCTGACGATCGGCAGATCCAGGGGTGTCGCAGCATCCAATAGCTTCTTCAGGAAGGTGCAGCGCGGCTACTTCGTGCCAGAGATGCTCGTGGTGACGCCCGACGGCCTGATCATTCACACGATGAATTCGCTCCGCGCGGCCTTCGATGATTACACGCTTCCGTTCGCCGAGGTGCGAGAGATCACCTTTCACGCCACCTATCACGTGAAGGCGCAGATGCGGTGTGCCATGCGCACTGGCAAGATCATCAAGGTGAACCTTCCCGGCATCCTTGCGAATGTCGAGGTTGCCCCCGAGGCGATCCTCCAGGCGTGGCGCGCCTCGCAGCGGCATCCAGGCCCTGCCGGCACGCTGCCATGAAGGGCTGCCTCAGCGCCGCGAAGTGGGCGAGCGGCTGACCCACCGCGCGCCTGTGCCGCTAGCGGTTCCCGAAGTAGCGCCGAGTGAAGGTCGCGATGAAGCTGATCTCGATGAACAGGCCGAGCACCGCCTCGATCGCCGCGAGCACCGCGATGGGATCGCCCAGGCGCTGCACTGGCTGGAAGAAGCCGCGCCCGTGGAATGCGCTCACGCTCAAGATCAGGGCCTCGTACCATTGGAGCGGCGCGATGGTCGAGGGCGCAGGCAGACCAAAGGGCACCCACCCGTTCGAGGCCTGGATATACATCGCCGTGAAGCCCGTCACCACGACGAAATACCAGAAAATGGTGCGTCCTGGGCGGTACCCATAGCCCGCCAGCACCGCCAGCACCCACGCGCCGAATAACTGCGGGAGCCGGAGCCGGCGCAGCAGCACGCCACGCTGGCGCACCTGCGCGCGATAGACGTAGCGATCCGCCATCTCGCTCATGCCCTGGGCGCGCAGCTGTTCCGCCACCTGCCGATAGGCCCGCACCACGCCCTCGTGCGCCACTGCCCTCGACCACGGACCGACCCCGCGCTCATCACCAAGCGTTCGCGCCTTCCTCCAGGTCACGCTGGTGAGGTTCACGGCTCCCACGCCACCCCACTGGATGTCACCGAGCGCTGTCCTGCGATTTACGATGGCGCCAGTCATCACGGTCTTGCTGTTGAGCCACGCCCCCCGCAGAGTCGCCGCTTCGAGGTGGGCCTCGGTGAGGCGAGCCCCCTCCAGATGCGCCTCAACCAGCTTGGCGTTCTCCAGGTGCGCCTGGCGAAGGTCGGCCCCCTCCAGGTGAGCGCTGCTCAGGGTGGCGCGCTCCAGCCGGGCGATGCCGAGGTCGGTCTCTCTGAGATACGCCTGGTAGAGGTTGGCTCCCTCCATATGGGCCTCGATGAGGTTGGCGCATTCCAGGTGGGCATTGCGGAGGTCGGCTCCATCCAGGTGCGCCAGGCTGAGGTCGGCCTCCTCCAGATGTGCCTGGGCGAGCGTGGCGCCGTCTAGACGCGCCCGGGTGAGGGTCGCTCCCTCCAGGTGCGCCTCGGTGAGCCATGCCCCCTCCAGGTGGGCTCCGACGAGGTTGGCCCGCTCCAGGTGAAGGTCAGACATCGCGCCCAGCGGCTTGCGCGCGCGCCCCGCCAGCCAGAACACATCCGCCCCGGTGAGCCGCACCGTCGCATCGTCAAAAATCCAGTCGAATGGTCCCTGCCGCTCCCCGTGCTCGGTCTCCGCGGCCCACTGATCCAGACATCCCTGCAGCTCTGCCTGCCGCTCGGCGCTGATCGGCTGTCCCCAGGCATCTGCCGGCTTTGGTGCTTGGCTATCATTCATGGCTCGTGCTCCTGTCTGGGTAGCCGCGTGTCAGAGCGCCTGTCGCCTGGGAGACCCGCCTTCGCCGGGCGAGGCGCCAGGGCCGTGCGGCGGTGACGCGGACACACCAGATCATGGTCGTGGCCATCGTAATCGCTGCCGCATCGCGAGAGCCATGCCAGCCTGACATCGCATCAGCCCCCTCGTAGCCAGCCGCGTCTCGGGAGACGAAAAAGGCCGGCGCCTCGCCACACCAAGGGATGACCCCCTGGGCGAAGCGCTGGCATCAGTGCCATAGCGCGAAAGTCCGGATGAGCTCTAGCGCTCGACACGCCTGGTGACGTTCGCTAGATATCCTTGTAGTTGCAAGCGCTTGGCGAAGTGTTGTGAGTGGGTACTTTGGGCCATAGGGGGTCATGGGTGTGGATAGACCGGTGGGAGCTCGCGGCGCCTCAGCCATGGTGACGCCCTCTTTTCAGCGCATGCCATGCCGAGGGAGATGCTGTGCGCTTGCGAAACAGCTTATGAATAGAGACCTACGGCGGTTGAGCGTGCGCTCAGGGCTTGCGGGCAAGCAGATAGGCTCGCTGGCTTTGGTGCTCGACCGCGGGTGGATATGGCGCGCGGATCACGCTGGCTTCGAGGGTGAAGCCCACGGCGCGCAGGATGTCGGTCACTGTCTCCACACGGTAGAGGTAGAGATCGAGCTGGATGGGAATCCCCCAGAGCTCGTCATTGTGTATGAGCTCATCCTCACCGAGATGGAGCGCGAGCAGGAGCAGTCCCTCATGGGCGAGTACTCGATAGCACTCCGCCAGCGCCTCGGGGAGCTCGCGTGGCGAAAAGTGGATGAGCGAATAAAACGCGGTGATGCCGCACCAGGCCTCATTGGGTGCCGTAAGTGCTCGCATGTCCCCCTGGAGGAAGGTCATCGCGGGGGTGAGCCGCCGCGCAATGGCGACCATCTCGGGCGCGAGATCCACGCCCAGCGTGGGGATGCCCTGCCGAGAGAGGTACCGGCCCACATGGCCAGGGCCGCAGCCAAGGTCGGCCACTACGCCCCGCCCATCCACACTCTCGGCAAAGCAATCTAGCAATGCGCGGTCC
>DASWAC010000061.1:0-3681 GCA_036391335.1 Ktedonobacterales bacterium | reverse complement strand
ACTTCATACCCGCGAGACCAAGCTCGCGGATGGCACGGTCCGCCTCGGCGATAGCCCGCTCGCCCTTAGGCGGGTCCACACTGGCAAAGCCGACGAATTGCTGTGGGAAGCGGCGCACGATCTCAGCCACCGTGTCGTTTCTCAGCGGCTTTTGACCTGTCGCGGTCTCGGCGTCCCAGGCCAGCAGCACGCCCACGATATCCTGCTCGGCGTAATAGGCCGCGATCTCCTCGACATCGCGCAGCTTCACCTCGCTGCGAAAGTAGCTCTCGGCGGCAGCGCGGTACTTGCCGATGGCCACATCCATGAACTCAGAGATAGGCAGGTGCACGTGGAAGTCAATAGCGCGTGGCATGGCTCGCTGACCTTTCCCACTGATATGAGAACCCTCGCTCAGACTATACACGCTCTCTCGGACAGGCCCAAGGCTTTTGCCGACCCGGCCTTCCTGCTTGATGTCGTCATCGCGATCACCCATACCGCCGCAAGGATGATCAGCGTCAGCACCTTGACCCCGGCCGATTACGATGAGATGCGCCCCAGTCTGTGAGACCCCCCAGGCGGGTCGCTGTGCGGCGGCTCGGCTGCTGGGTGGGCTATACTTCTAGGCGTGACCCAACGCGACTAGAGGTGAGCAGGCAAGACATGGCGCAGGATGCCCAGCCAGGCAGCACACGGCAGAGCAATGTCGCGCATCCCCTCTTTGAGCGTGCGCGGCGCATCCTGCTGCACGAGCAGCGCACCGGCCACGCCGACGCCGCAGTGAAGCCAGGCGGACTCGCTACCTTCATCGAGCGGTGGGCCGGCGATATGCACGCTGCCCGCGCACAGGGTGAGCTCGGCACGGTTGCCGACGGTCCGCCGGTGGAGGATGCCATCTCACGACTGTTGGGGACCTACGCCGCCCTCGACCCCATGCGGCGGTCCGCGAATGTGCGCGCGGCGCTCGCCCTGCTGGGTCAGCCCGCCTCCGGCAGCTCAGCACGCCAGGCCGCTCCCGCCGCCCCCCTGCCATCACGCGCGCCAACCCCGGCGCTGCCGCAGCCCGTTACGCCACCACGCGTGCCAGCTCCGCCGCGTGCGCCCACCGCATCCCGGCGCGCGGCGCCCGCCGACCAGCCCTGGCCACTCGCCTCGCCACTGCCAGAGCCACCGGTCATCGGCGCGCCACGCGCTCAGGCGCCAGTGCGGTTGCGGCCCGAGGATGAATATCTGTTGCAGGCGCCGGTGACTGCGGTGCCCGGCGTGGGACAGACCCAGGCGGTGCGGCTGGCCAAGCTGCGCATCATGACGGTGCGCGACCTGCTCTTCACCTTCCCGCGCGAGCACCGCGACTATAGCAAGCTCCTCAAGATTCGCGATCTGCCGTTTGATGCCGTCTCGACGACACTGGGCATGATCTGGGAGGTCGAGAGCCGTCCCATCCGAGGCGGGCGCAGTCGCATCATCGCACGCATCACCGATGAGACAGGCGGCATCCGCGCAACCTGGTTCAACCAGCCTTACCTGCTCAAACAGCTGCCCCGTGGCGCCTATATCGTGCTGACCGGCGTGAAGCAGCGGCTGGGCAACAGCGTGGAGCTGAGCGTGAAGAGCCACGAGCTGCCCGAGCAAGGCGACCTGCTCAACACGGGCCGCCTCGTCCCGGTCTATCCACTCACCGAGGGGCTCTATCCCAAGGCGATGCGACGCTTCACCAAGTGGGCAGTCGATCATGTCGCGCCGTTCCTGCCGGAATATCTGCCGATGGGCTTGCGCACGCGGGCGCGGGTCGTGCCGCTGCCAGAGGCCGTGGCGCAGATGCACTATCCAGACAATGCCACACAGCTCGACGCGGCCAGACGCCGCCTCGCCTTCGATGAGCTCTTCTTGATCCAGCTGGGCATGCTCACCCGCCGCGCGCGCATCCAGGATGGTCCGCAATCGCCGGCGATGCCCGTGCCTTCCTCGCTCATTTTCGCCGACGCCCCACATGAGCCCGCACCCCAGCCCAGCCACGCCCACGAGGGGCTCTGGCCGCTGACGGCGAGCTGCTTCGAGGCGGCGCTCCCGTTTGCCTTCACGGGCGCCCAGCGGCGAACGATTCGCGAGATCCTGGCGGATATGGCACGCACTAAGCCGATGTGCCGCCTCTTGCAAGGCGATGTCGGCTCCGGCAAGACGGTGGTTGCCGCCGCCGCGCTGCTGGCCGCCGCGGCCAATGGCTTCCAGGGGGCGCTGCTCGCGCCGACGGAGATCCTGGCCGAGCAGCACTATAAGAGCCTCTCGGCGCTGCTCTCACCCTTTGGCCTGCACGTGGTGCTGCTGACCGGCAGCCAGAAGGCAAAGGAACGCAATGCCGCGAAGACCGCGCTGGAGAACGGGCAGGCGGCGGTGGTTGTGGGCACGCACGCCGTCATTCAAGACGATGTGAAGTTCGCCCGGCTGGGTCTGGCCGTGGTGGATGAGCAGCACCGCTTCGGGGTGGAGCAGCGTGACGCCGTGCGCCGCAAGGGGAACAACCCTCACATGCTCGTGATGACGGCGACACCGATCCCGCGCACGCTGGCGCTCACACTCTATGGCGACCTGGATGTCTCTGTGCTCGACGAGATGCCCGCTGGGCGCCAGACGATCATCACTCGCTGGCGCAGCGGTCCCTCCCGTCAAGAGGCCTATCGCCTCGTCGAGGACGAAGTGGCCGCCGGACGTCAGGCGTATATCATCTGTCCGCTGGTCGAGGAATCCGAATCGCTGGAGGCCAAGGCCGCCGTGCAAGAGTTCGACCGGCTACGCTCACAGGTCTTCCCCCACTTGCGGCTGGGGCTCGTCCATGGGCAGGTCAAGGCAGCCGAGAAGGACCGCGTGATGCGCGCCTTCCGGGATGGAGAGATAGACATCCTCGTGGCAACGGCGGTAGTCGAGGTGGGTGTGGATGTGCCGAATGCGGCAGTCATGCTGATCGAGGACGCGGAGCGCTTCGGGCTCTCGCAGCTGCATCAATTCCGTGGCCGTGTCGGGCGTGGTGAGCATCAGTCCTATTGCTATCTGCTCAGCAGCTCGGGCGGGGTGAATGCCAGCGAGCGACTGAGCGTGGTGGAGCGCACCAGTGATGGTTTCGTACTCGCCGAGGAAGACTTGCGTCTGCGCGGCCCCGGCGACTTCTTTGGCACGCGGCAGAGTGGGCTGCCCGAGCTGAAGGTGGCCAGCGTGGCCGACACGGGCCTGCTGAGCGAGGCGCGCCAGATCGCGGAAGAGCTCTGGCATGAGGACCCCTATTTGCAGTCGTCAGAGCACGCCCCCCTCCGCGAGCGCGTCATCGTCTTCTGGAAAGATTTCGCGGGACACTGAGGTGCGCGTCACGAGTCGAAGCCGCCACCCTGCGCGACAAACCCGCCTGTAATTTGCAGCGAGTCAATGGACCCATGGTGCTCCAGCGGGGGAACGGCCGTGCCATTCGTCTTGATGCCGCCGCTCACGGACAGCTCGGCCACCGCACCACCCGGCTTGATGCTGAGCGCAACGGCAGAGAGCGTTACCAGCACGCCCTTCACCAGCGATTGCCCCGTGCCCCCAAACGTCTCGATGCCACGGTGCACCACCAGCTTGCCGATTGGCTGGCCAATCTGAATCCCAACAGCGCCATCAGCGTGAGTCACGATTCGGTCAAATTCGGCGAGGTTTAGGGTCCCGGTGTAGACA
>DASWAC010000060.1:0-1585 GCA_036391335.1 Ktedonobacterales bacterium | reverse complement strand
CGAGCTGGGCATTCACGACACGCAGCCCGGCAATGAATGCGGTGTGCGCCAGGGCAGTGCAGGCCAGGCCAAGGATGAGCAGCAGCACGAGCTGACGCGTCGTGAGGATGAGGGCTTGCCGTGTGACGAGGAGCGCCCCACCCAGCGCGAGGGCGGCGACGGTGTCTTGATACAGGCTGATGGTGAGGCTGCTGTGTGACTGCCCCAGCCAGCGATTCGCCACCGAGAGCACGGCGAATGTAAGGCCCGCCAGCAAGCCCCAGAGCACACCTTGAGTCGTCGTATTGGTCAGGCTGAGGCTCGGCACGAGGAACACGATGCCCACGATGACGAGCAGGGCTCCCGCCAGGGCGGAGCGCTGCAGCGGCTGGCGCAGCAACGCGGGCTCGAGAAATGCCGTGAAGAGCGGGAAGCTGGAGAATGAAAGGAGCCCGATAGCGACCGTCGAGACCCGAATGGACTCGAAGAACGCTAGCCAGTGGACCGCGAGCAGCACTCCCTGGCCGGTGAGCAGCAGCACGGAGCCACGGGTGGCCGGCCACAGCGGCGCTCGCGCGAGCAGCGCGATGGTGAGAAGAGCCGGCGCGGCGACCGCGACACGCCCAAGCACGATGATCAGCGCTGGCAGCCCACTCATCTGGCCCAGGACACCCGCCAGCCCAAAGAGCACCACCGCGCTGTTGACCAGGAGGAGTCCGCGTGACTGGCGCGTGCGTACGGGCATAGCAGGTGTCCCTCAGGCCAAAGGAGGCAGAGTCACGCCTATGAGGTCACGACGACCGTGCCGTGCATGCTGGGATGGATAGCGCAATGGTACGTGTACGTGCCGGCCGTTGTAAAGGTGAAGGTAAACTTTCCCCCGGTGGGCAACGTCCCATCGTAGGTGGCCGAGGAGCCATCATCATTCTTGATCTCATGGTCGCCTGACTTGCCATCCCATTCCACGGTCGTGCCCGCCTTGATCGTAATCGAGGCCGGGCTAAAGTTGAAATTCTGCACGTTCACGATGGTCGCGCTGCCTGACGACGCGGTCGTCGCGGTGGGATTCGCGGCCGCGCCGGTGGTGTCAGTGGGCGTGGCTCCTGTCGAGGTCGTGCCACCGCACCCTGCCAGGAAGAGTGCCGAAGCCGCAATGAGTGAGATGACGAGGCCGAAACGTCGCAACATGTGCATTCCTCTCGATAGCTGATTTCCCAGTGCTCGTAACGGGTCGCGTGCCTGCGTGGCGTGCGTCGGGTCTGTGATATGGTAGGGCGAAGCCCGCGCCGGATGCATCCAATCAAATTCACATGAAAGCTTTCCCATGACACGCGATCACACCTCAGCATCAACCGTATTTACCTGGCAGGCAGAATGGGGCCTGCTGCTGCGCATGACGCGTCAGGTCGCTGGCATGACCCTTGCCGAGCTGAGCGCGCGCTCCGGCATCTCGAAAGGCTATCTCTCGAAGCTGGAGTCGGGGCACCCGAGCGCCCGCAATCCCTCCCGGGCGACGCTGGCGGGTCTCGAGCGTGCGCTGCCGGGGCTCTCGCCGCTCGCGCATATGCTCGGCCCTGAGCCAGCCGGCCCGGTCGTCACCCTGGAA
>DASWAC010000059.1:0-1609 GCA_036391335.1 Ktedonobacterales bacterium | reverse complement strand
GAGCAGTTGCATCCATCAGATTCCTCCGTTACCGCGCCGAGGCGGTCTTTTCCGACTTGCCGCCCGCGTGCCCGCGGAAGTGGCGCGTCGGCGAGAACTCGCCCAGCTTGTGGCCAACCATGTTTTCGGTGACATACACCGGCACGTGTGTCTTGCCGTTGTGTACGCCGATCGTCAAGCCCACCATTGTCGGCAGGATCGTCGAGGCGCGCGACCACGTCTTGATCACTCGCTTGTCGCCGCTACGGCTCATCAGCTGCACCTTCTTGAGCAGCGACGAGTGTATGTAGGGGCCCTTCTTCGTCGAACGCGACATGCGTCAATACCTCCTGTGACGACTACCGGCCCCTGCCGGCGTTGCGGCGGCGCATAATAAACTTGTCGGTGCGCTTGTTATGGCGCGTGCGGAAACCCAGGGCGGGCTTGCCCCATGGTGTCTGCGGCTGGCCACCGCGCGGGGCGCGGCCCTCACCACCACCATGTGGGTGATCCACCGGGTTCATGACCGAGCCACGCACCGACGGGCGGCGGCCCAGATAGCGCGAGCGTCCGGCTTTGCCGATGCGCACGTTTTCGTGATCGAGATTGCCCACCTGGCCGATGGTGGCCATGCAGTTCAGGTGGACCTTGCGCTGCTCGCCTGAGGGCAGGCGCACCTGCGCGTAGTCGCCTTCCTTCGCCATCAGCTGCGCCGAGGCGCCCGCGCTGCGGACGATCTGCCCGCCGCGCCCCTGATAGAGCTCGATGTTATGGATGACCGAGCCGGTGGGGATGTTGCGAAGGGGGAGCGCATTGCCCACGCGGATCTCCGCGTCTGGCCCGCTCATCACCTTATCGCCCACCTTCAGGCCCAGCGGCGCGAGGATGTAGCGCTTCTCACCGTCGGCATAGTGCAGCAGCGCGATGCGCGCCGAGCGATTCGGATCATATTCGACCGAATGCACGTTGGCGGGCACGCCGTGCTTGTTGCGACGGAAATCAATGATGCGATAGCGCTGCTTGACGCCACCGCCACGGTGCCGCGTGGTGATGCGGCCCTGGTTGTTACGACCGGCCTTCGATGTTTGCTTCTCGAGCAGTGAGCGCTCGGGACGGCTGCGGGTGATCTCATCGAAGGACGAGACCGACATTTTGCGGCGACCCGGCGACGTCGGCTTGTATACCCGTACTGGCATAATCTTCCCTCTCTCGCTTAGGCCTGGAGCTCAGGGAGGGTCTGCCCCTGGGCCAACGTCACAATCGCCTTCTTCCACGGGCGTGCGTGCGAGCGAATGACACCCTTGCGTGTGCGCATGCTGCGCGACTTGCCAGGCATCCGCACGGTGTTCACCTTGGCCACCTTGACCTTGAAGAGCTGCTCGATGGCCTCGCGGATCTGATACTTATTCGCTTCGAGCGCCACCCGAAAGGTGTAGCGTGGGAATTCCTCACCCACGTGGCGCTTGCCCTGCCGCTGGGTGTGCTGTAAGGCGACGCTCTTCTCGGTGGTGATGTTGTAACGAATCACCTCGCTCAGTTCCATCGTCTTACTCCTTGGCAGTCTTGGCGCCCGTCTTGGCGCGAGCCAGGCGACGCTCGACCACACGGGGGTGGCGCTTCGCCTGAATCT
>DASWAC010000058.1:0-3446 GCA_036391335.1 Ktedonobacterales bacterium | reverse complement strand
GATCACGCCGGCACCGGCGAAGTGCTGCGGTGGCTGGCCGCCGAGCTGGGTCACGATATTGGCATGAGCGTGATGGACCAGTATTTCCCCGCATTCAAGGCGCATAATGATCCCGAGCTGAGCCGGCGCCTCACCTGGGCGGAATATCGCCGCGTGCTCGACATCGTGGAAGATTTGCCCTTCGAGAACCTCTTCCTCCAGGAGGACCTGGCCATCCTGGATGAATCCACAGCCATTTGACTGCGGCCTCTGGCGGCACACTCCTTCGGGGTGAGTGCCGTGCCCTGAGTGAAAGGGTCACCAGACCCTCGCCATGGCACGTGGGCCTTAGCGCGTGACTGATGCTATAATCTGCCAGAATGTAGGGCCGGCGCACAAACCTATTCGCCAGCCCCGGGCGCAATGCCCATTCGGAGGAACCATGAGCGATACGGCCACGTTGAGCCGGCTCTTCTCCAGCATCGAGGGTGACCTGGCACTAGTGGACCAGGTTTTCCGGGAGCGCGCCTTCTCTGACTTCCCCATGCTGCAAGACGCCTCGGCATTTGTTGTTGACACCCCTGGCAAGCGGATGCGCACCGCACTCACGCTCCTCTCAGGGAGGCTCATCAGTTATAAGTCTGAGGTCCTCATTCCGCTGAGTGTCGCCTTCGAGATGACTCACCTGGCGACCCTCCTGCATGATGACATCATCGATCACGCCCAGACCCGACGCGGTCTGCCCACAGTCAACTCACGCTATGGCGACGCCGTGGCGATCCTGCTGGGGGACTTTCTCTTCGCCCGCACCGCAGGACTCGTAGCCGAGCTCGAAAACAGCCGCCTCGACCAGCTATTTGCCGAGACGGTGACACGCGTCTGCGAGGGAACTATTGTCGAGCTGATGACGGCGCATAAGCTCAACGTGACGATGAATCAATATCTCGACCGCATCGAGCGCAAGACCGCCTGTCTCATGGCAGCCTGCTGCAAAGGCGCCGCGCTGGCCGTCAGTGGGACCCCAGACCAGGTGGAGGCGCTCTTTCGCTATGGGCTGAATCTCGGCATCGCTTTTCAGATAGTGGACGATGTGCTCGACTACACCGGCGCGGAGTCGTCCATCGGCAAGCCCACCGGCAATGACCTGCGCCAGGGATTGGTGACCCTCCCGCTCATCTATGCGCTGCAGGTCGAGCAGAATGGCCGCCTCCCATGGCTGGAAGGCATTGTCACCGCGCCAGAGCAACACGAGACCGAGATTTCCGACGTGGTGCGGTGGGTGGCCGAGGGTGATGGCATCGCTCGCGCCCGCGAGCTGGCCAGCCGCTACGCCGCGGACGCGCGCGGCGCCCTCGACGCTTTACCTGACAACGAGGTGCGCGACTTACTCGCCGATCTCGTTGATTTCGTGCTCACACGCACACACTGAGGGGAGCACTCATGAGCGCGCCCACCCCGCCCCCGGAGCTTCGTGAGCGATTCGACAAAGCTGGAGGGAAGCCAACCTATGTGCGCGGGATGTTTGGCCACATCGCCGGTGTCTATGACCTGATGAACCGCGTCATGACCGGGGGGCTGGATGGCCGGTGGCGGGCTTTCGCGGCTCATCAGCTGGCTCTGCCGCCGGGTGCGCGCGTGCTCGACATCGGCACCGGCACCGGCGACCTCGCCATCACGGTGGCCCGGGAGTATTCCACAGCTCATGTGGTGGGAGTGGACTTCACTCCAGAGATGCTGGCAGTCGGTCGTGAGAAGGTGCTCAAGCTCGGCCTGGGCAAGCGTATCGAGCTCCAGCAGGAAGATGGCGAGCACCTGAGCGCGGCAGACGCCTCTTTTGACGCCTGCTGCTCGGCGTTCGTCGTGCGCAACATGACTGACCCCGAGGCCGGCTTCCGTGAGATGGCTCGCGTCATCAGGCCAGGCGGGCGCGTCGTCTGCCTGGAGATCAGCCATCCACACAATCCGCTGCTCGCGGCGGGCTATCATCTCTACTTCAATCGGCTCGTCCCTTGGATCGGCAGCTTCGTGGGACGCTCATTCGACGCCTATAGCTACCTGCCTACCTCGGTCGGCAGCTTTCCCGACGCGCCCAGGCTGGCGACCATCATGGCGCGCGCGGGGCTGGCGGACGTGCACTACTTCGGCCTGTTTGGAGGCGTCGTCGCGGTGCATGTGGGCACACGCACCAGCTGAGTCCCGGCCACATGGCGCCGTTCGGCGAGGTGCGCCGGATGATCTTCGGGGTCAGCCCACACCCAGCGCCAGTGCGATCGCCTCTGCCAGGCCGCCGTGGTCCACATCGCCCACGACCGCGCGCGCCTGCGCCTTGATTGCCGTGGGAGCGTTAGCCATCGCGATGCCCAGCCCGGCCGTCTGGATGGCATCGCGATCGTTTTCACCATCGCCCACCATCGCCACCTGGCCAAGCTCGATGCCATAATGAGCCGCCAGCCAGCGCATCGCGGCTGCCTTCGAGGTGCCTTGGTGGGTGAGGTTGGCGAAAACGGTGCCTGGCGACCACGGAGCGCTAGCCGGGCTGATCTCCACACCCGCCAGCTCGGCGGTCAGCTTCCGCAGGCGTGGCCAGTCTCGCTCATGCACGACCCACTGGGCGCGAATGATGGGTTCCCCGATCTCGAGCAGATCACGAACGAGCGGTGTCAGATCCAGGTGCTGCGCGTGCACGCGCGTCAGGTCCGTCTCGCGCTCGAGGAAGTAAGCGCTATCGGCATACACCTCTAAAGGCACCGCTTCTTGCCGCGAGAGCCTGACCAGGCGCTCATACGTCTCACGCGGCAGCCCGCTCCGATAGGCCGCCGGGTGTCCTGGCCGGCTCACGATGGCACCGCTGTGGAAGATGTGGAAGTCGTCGGGGGCAACTTCTCGCGCATACTCCAGCGCTGTCCCCGCGCTGGGGCGCCCGGTGCACAGCCCAAGGTGCACGCTCGCATGGCGCGCCGCATCGAGAGCCGCCCACGTGCTGGGGTGCACGCCATGCTTCCCCAAGAAGGTGCCATCCACATCTATCAAGATCAGCCTGATCGCCACCGCCTGCCCCATCTCTATGAGATCTTGCACGAGGTCTTGCCGCAGAAGCGGTCGCGGTCACCCACGACGAAGTCCACCCTGGTCAGCGTCGCGGCCAGGGTCGGACCCTTGTTGGGATTCACCGAATAGCGTAACACCGCCAGCGTGCGCTGCACCTGAAGGCCGGTCACGCTAAACGCGATCGCGCCGCCATAGCCCATCAGTGGCTTGTCAGGGGTGATCGTGCGCAGCGCTGTGCGCACCTTCGTCGGGTCGATCTCGCCGTGCCCGCCTTCCATGGCTGCCTGCCGCGCGCCGGCCTCGGTGAGCACACGTGTGGCATCAGCCGCCAGGATGGTCAGCGCAGACGGATATTTCGCGCCTTCCGCGGCAGCGGCCTCGCCAAAGACGTCGAAGTAGCTCTGCGCGAAGTCTTGCGC
>DASWAC010000057.1:0-1750 GCA_036391335.1 Ktedonobacterales bacterium | reverse complement strand
GATGCGCTGATCACCAATGTGGATTCCGAGGTCAACGGGCTGGGCTACTCAGGCACGAACGCCGGTGGCAATCTCGTCCTCAAGGATTCCATCTGGCGCAACAACATGGCCGGCATCGTGCCCAACACGCAGGAGGGCGAGAAGCTCTATCCGCAGCGTGGCGTGACGATCATCCACAACGTCGTGGACAACAACAATAACCTCAACGCGCCTGCCGGCCCTTATCAGCGCACGGCCAACGGCATCGGCATCATGCTGCCGGGCACGAACGAGAATTATGTCGCCAACAACACGGTGACGAATCACAGTCAGTTCGGCATTCTCGTCAGTGGCATCCTCGGCCCGCAAGAGAATGATCCCAACCAGATCGATTTCTGGGTTCCCTGGGGGAATGTGGTCACCAATAACAAAGTGAGCCATTCTGGCGTGGCCGATCTCGGCCTCGACTGGCCCACCGGCCCGGGCAACTGCTTCAGCGATAACCAGGCCGCGACGACCGTGCCGGCCTTCCTCGAGATCACCCATGCGTGTGGCTCGCCCACCAAGAATATCGCGGGTGGTGACCTCGCACCGACACTGAAGCTCTATGGCATCAACAACTACGCCAGCGGTGGCGCCTTCCACTCGGTGGATTGGCGGACGGTGCCCGCGCCACCCGACCAGCCTGGCATGCCGGATGTGACGGCGCCGCGCGGCGACATCTTCACCGAGCCCTTCCCAGTCGACCTGCCCAATAATGGCATGCCGGCGCAGGTGAGCGACTATGGCTCGGCCGTCCTGGAGCCGCTGACACCCAATGGCGGCTTCTTCTGGCAGCTCTTCCTGACGCTCCTCACTGGTGTGGTGCCCTATGCGCTCTATGTAGCGTGGGTGGGTAACCAGCTGCTGGGCCTGGCCAAGCGCAAAGACCTCAGCGAGGGCAAGCGTCTGGGCCTGGTCACGCTCGTCCTGGGCGTGCCGGTGATCGGCCCGCTGCTCTACCAATTCGTCTTCAAGGCTGGCGCTCCGGCCGAGAGCCCATCGGCTCCGGCGCAGCCAAGCCCCGCGACCGTCTCATAATCTCCCAGGAGGATACACCCCATGGCTCTCGCAGCGACAAGCTGGACCCTATTGCAGATCCTGACCTCGCTCTTCGGCAGCGTCGCGCTCTACACCATCTACGCCGCATGGGTCGTCATCGCCCTGTGGGAGATCATCCACAGTGAGAAGTCAACCGGCGGGCGTTGGCTATGGTCACTCATCGTAGTGCTGCTGCCCATCGTCGGGCCGATCGCGTACTACCTCTTCGGCAGCTCCAAGGTGCCCGGCTCATTCAAGCTGGGCATGCTGCTGGTCGCCCCGGTGGTGACCCTGGTGGTGCTCTTCGGCCTGCTCACCCTGGCGAATAACATCCTCTAGCGGCTGGCCGCTGACCTCGCCACCACGAAAATGTCCCCTCTCACCGCAAAGGGTGGAGGGGACATCGTGTCTGGGGGGAGGCCTAGATCTGCTCGACGTTGCCGCCGGCGGGGGATGGCCCCGTCTGCTCGGAGCGAGGCTCCGCCGCCTGCTGCTCATTCAGCAGCGCCTGCAGGTCCGCCTTCGTGCGCTTCACGACCTCGCGAAGCTTGGCGATCTGCTCGGGGTTGCCGCGTGACTGCATGATCACCTGCCGCACCAGCAGCGCGGTCTCACGCGCCTCGCGCGCCAGCTCGCGGATGGTGTCGCGGGTCTGCGGATCCCGCCGGCGATCCCATCCACCATGATGATG
>DASWAC010000056.1:0-1531 GCA_036391335.1 Ktedonobacterales bacterium | reverse complement strand
GCGCTAATCTGCCAGTCGCACATTCGTACAGCCTTCACCCATTCACACAAAGGAGCATCATCAGATGGTCGTACGCATTAGCTCACTCACCGTCCGCATCGCCGGCACGCTGGCACTCCTCCTGGGCCTCCTCTTTTGGTCCATCACCGAGCCCGAAGGACTGATTCCTGTGCATACGCTCCTCGGCATCCTCGTGGTGCTCGGGGTGCTCGTGCTGGGGGTTCTCGGGCTGACGGCGCCAGGGGGTAACAAGGGCATGGCAGTGGCCGGCATCGTCGTCGCCATCCTGCTCGTCATCGTGGGCTTCGGCCAGCGGAGCTGGCTCAGTCATCCAGGGGATCCGCACTGGCTGATCCAGGTGCTGCACCTGGTCGTCGCTCTGGCGACCATCGGCCTCGGCGAGGGCATCGCGCGGGGCCTGCGGGCAGCGCGACCCGCCGCCGCATAAGGCTGCGCACGACAACCCCCGGCGCGCCCAATCAGTCAGCCCTCCGCTGCTATGGTGGAGGGCTGCTGTCGTGTGTGGGCTCGCCGCCAGCCTTAGCCGCACCTTCACGTGCTGGCAGCTCACCGATCTGCTATCATTCACGAAGGAGTGTGAAGGCAGGAATGATGACAGACTCTCTCGCTTCCATCCAGATAATCACGCAGCATGCCATCTCCCCTATGATCGCGGGCGCCCATGGCTAGCCGGCCTCCGACCCTCGCGATCGTCGCCGATCTGCATGGCAACCTCCCCGCGACTGAAGCCGTGCTCGCCGATGTGGCGCGTGTGCGGCCCGATCTCGCTGTCTTCGCGGGCGACTACATCAATCGTGGGCCGCGAAGCGGAGCCGTGCTGGAGCGCATCGCTCCCCTGGGCTGGCAGGCCATCTCAGGCAACCACGACACGTGGATCTCACAACTTGGCGAGCAGATTCCTTACCCACCGGAGTGGGAGGGCCCGCTCTGGACTCCCGTGCGCCTCACCTTGGAGCAAGTGAGCCCTACGTGGATTCCCTGGCTGCGTCGGCTGCCGCCAACGCTGCGGGTCGAGCTGCCGGGCGCGGACCCTATCCGTGTGGTGCACGGCAGTCCTCGCGACAACCGCGAGGGCATGGGACGCCTGACGCCTGACTCCACCATTCGCGAGGCCATCGCCGGGGTGACCGAGGGCACCATCGTTGGCGCGCACATCCACTATCCCTGGCATCGCGAGCTGGATGGGCGGCATATCTTCGTGATCGGCTCGGTCGGCTGCCCGTTCAATAACGACCCGAGCGCTCAGTACGGCCTCTTCACCTGGGATGGCGTGCGCTGGCAGGTTGAGAACCGCAGCGTGCCCTATGACCATGCGCCTGACTTCACCGCCTGGCATGAGGAGGGCTTCCTGCGGGACCATAGCCTCGTCTCGGCCCTCATGCTGTTGGAGCACCGCACCGCCCGGACCCAGTACGTGCCGTTCTGGGAGTGGTCCCTGGAGCATGGCGTCCCATTCAGCGTCGAGCAATTCGCCAGGTTCACCACCCAGCGGGGCAGTCCAGGGCTCGAA
>DASWAC010000055.1:0-4084 GCA_036391335.1 Ktedonobacterales bacterium | reverse complement strand
GCTATGTGGTGTATGTGGCGCTCGACGACCTCTCGCATCCGATAGCCGTTCCCCCACTCATCCTGGAGAGCGCGGAAGAGCAAGCGCGCTGGGATGCCGCCGCCGAGCGCAGGCAGCGCCGAATGAGCCAGCAAGAAAAGGCAACACCATGACGAGCATTCGCACTCCGGCGCCCACAGGCGTGCAAGATCGTGAAGCGGCGGCGCGCTTGCTCGACGAGGTCAAGAAGGCCGGCGTTCGCTTTATCAATCTCGAATTCACCGATGTGGTCGGCATAGCAAAGTGTGTCACCATTCCCGCGGAGCAGCTCCCGGAAGTGCTCCGGCGCGGCAAATGGTTCGACGGCTCTTCGATCGAGGGCTTCGCGCGCGGCGCGGAGACAGATATGTTCCTCTGCCCCGACCTGAGCACCTACGCGCCGGTGCCGTGGCGCACGTCGCACCCCGCCGAGCACGACTCCAATGCGGGCGCGGTGGCCAGAATCATCTGTGATGTGCTGCTCCCTTCCGGCGAGCCGTTCCCCGGGGACCCACGCTCGGTCTTGCGGCGGGCGCTGCAGCGTGCCGCGAAGCTCGGCTTCCTCTTCGATGTCGCCACTGAGCTCGAGTTCTTTCTCTTGAGGGAAGATGCGGCGGAGAATGTGCTTCGCGAGCCATCGCCACACGACCGCGGGGGGTACTTCGACCTTTCCACGCATGTGGTGGCCGATGTGCAGCGTGAGATCATGGCGGTGCTCAAAGATATGCATGTCCAGGTCGAGAGCAGCCACCATGAGGTCGCCGCCGGGCAGCACGAGATAGATTTCGCTGCGATGGATGCGCTGCACGGGGCCGACGCTATCGTGACGGCTCGCTATGCTGTGAAGGCGGTGGCGCAGCAGCATGGCATGTGGGCGACATTCCTTCCCAAGCCATTTTTCAGCATCAATGGCTCGGGGATGCATGTCCACCAACAGCTCCGCCATCATCGTGAGCATGCGAACGCGTTCGCGGACGTCGCCGACACGGAATACGGCCTGTCACTCGTCGCGCGCCAGTTCGTGGCGGGACAGCTGGCCCATGCGCAGGGCATGTGCGCCATCGTCGCGCCGCTGGTGAACTCATATAAGCGGCTCGTGAAGGGCTTTGAGGCGCCTGTCATGATCAACTGGGGCAGGGTCAATCGCGAGGCGCTCATCCGTGTGCCACGCGCCGCCAGCGGCTCGCTAGCCGAGGTGCGCATCGAGCTGCGTGATCCTGACCCCAGCTGCAATCCCTATCTGGCCTTTGCGCTCATGCTCAGCGCCGGCCTGGATGGCATCGAGCGCGATTTGCCGCTGGCCAGCCCCGTCGAGGAGACCCTGACGACGCTCGACGAGCACACACGGGTGTTGCGCGGCATCGAGCTCTTGCCCGGCACACTGGGTGACGCACTGGCTGCGCTCACCGCCGATAACGTCATGGTCGAGGCGCTCGGGCAGCAGCTGACAGACTGGTTTGTCACGGCGAAGATGCGTGAATGGGAAGAGTACCGTACGATGGTGCACCCGTGGGAGCTCGAGCGCTACCTGGCGATCTTCTAATCTCATCATGCCCAAGAGGCCTGGAGCAGCGACACATGGCAGAGCGTCCCTATCTCTTGCTGGGCACGAGCAACACGCATAAGGCGAAGGAGCTTCGCGCGCTCTTGGCCGGCATCCCCTACGAGATCGTGGACCTCACCCAGCTCGATCCACTGCCAGAGCCAGTGGAGGATGGGGACTCGTTCGAGGCCAATGCGATGATCAAGGCGCTGGCCTACGCAGAGGCGAGCGGACTGCTCACTCTGGCGGATGATTCCGGGCTCGAGATTGACGCGCTCGGCGGTGAGCCTGGCGTCTTTTCGGCGCGATGGAGCGGTGTGGGCATGTCGTATCCCGACCGCTTTCGGCTGATCAACCGGCGGCTGGCCGGAGTGCCAGAGGCAGAGCGCACAGCACGGTTTCGCTGCGTCATCGCACTGGGGGCGCCACCGCCACGGGGGCTTTGCGGCCTGACGACCGGCGTAGTCGAGGGACTCATCGCGCACGAGCCGCGTGGCGAGAATGGCTTCGGCTATGATCCCATCTTCTTGCTGCCGGACCGAGGTCTCACGATGGCCGAGCTTCCAGAGGGGCAAAAAGATATGATCAGCCACCGCGCCATCGCGACACTGGCTGCGCGCGAGCTGCTGCTGAGGCTGGCAGCCGAGGCTCACGACGGCGCCGAGTAGCCTTTCCATTCCACCAGGAGCCCACCACGCGCCGTGGCAAAGCACATGCCTGTGAACCGGCGCGCCTCGCCATCAGCGGTGCGCACATAGCGCCATTCCCACTCGGCGGCAACCGTCACGCCGTCTGGGGAGGCAAGCATGCGGCGGAACGTGAGTCGCGCGTCACGATGGCGCGCGACGAAGTCCGCGAGGAACCGCTGGATGGTCTCCGCGCCCGCGAAGTGATAGGCGGGTGCTTCCTCGTACACCGCATTCGGCGCCCACAAATCGCCGGCGCCAACGACGTCGCCCACTGCAAGGCATGCGGCGAAGGTCTGGAGCAGCTCACGGGCCGTTGGCATCACGCTGCCTACCTCACCTCAAAGAGCGCCTGGCGCTCACCATCGGTCGCGCACTCGGTGCCCACGCGGATCAGCTCCACCACCTTCTTGCGTCCCTTGGGACTGCCGATGAAGACCGCGCCAACGAGACGGTTCTGCTTGAAGAAGAACTTGCGATAGTCTTGCCCACCCTTGTCACCAGGTGCGATGCGCGAGACCGAGGTGAGGTCAGGGTTTGTTGACTCAGCGGTGCCCATGACGGCGATATTGGTGTCGAAGAGCGGGCTAGTATAGGTGGGCACATCCACATAGGGCTCGTGCCCGCCAGCCATATTCGTCGCGACGATGCGCCCGTGAGCCAGGGCGTTGTCCCAGGTGCCCATGACATTGTGCCGGTTGAGCGTGGCGTCGTAGAACTCGGCGATGTCACCCGCCGAATAGACTCCCGGCACATTGGTTTCGAGAAACTCATTCGTGATGATGCCGGTCTTACGCTCGATGGCCGTATCCGCCAGGAAGCTGTGGTTCAGATTAAGGCCGAGACCGACGCCGATGACATCGGCGGGATATTCTCGTCCGGAGACACCGATCACCTTCGCCGGCGAGCCGTTATTGCGCACGATCTCGCGGATCTCTTCGCCATGGACGATATCTACGCCGTGCCTCGCGGCGATCTCGTCCACCAGGCGGCCGCCATCGGCATCGAGAATCTGGCGCAGCCAGTAGGGTCCACGCATGAGCCAGGTCACCTTCACGCCGCGCACGTTCATCCCCTCGCTCATCTCATAGGCGATGAAGCTGCCACCCAGAGTAACCGCATTCTTGCTTTCCAATGAGCGAGCGATGATATTCTTCGTGTCATCCAGCGTGACGAAGTTATACAGGTGATGGAGGTCCGCCGCTCCCGGCACGTCCAGCTTCTTCGCCCAGCCGCCAGTTGCCACCAGCAGCGCGTCGTAGGGGAGTGGGCCGCCCTTGTCGAGATAGACCACTCGGCCTGCGGTGTCGACCCGGGTGGCGGTGGTGTCAGTGAGCAAGGTGATGCGCTGCGCCTCGTGCCAGGCTCGGTCGCGCATCATGACTTTCTGCTCGACCAGCACGCCCTGCAGAAAGCGCGGCAGCGAGACGCGGTTATAGAGCGGATACGGCTCATTAGTGATGAGCCAGATATCGCACGACACATCGTTCTTCCGCAGCATTTGTGCGCAGGTCGTACCTGCGATACCATTGCCAATGATGACGTATCGCTTGCTGACGTTGGCGGCCAAGGGGGAGACTCCTGTCACGAGAGCACGTGTGAAACAAGGCCTAGTGTAGCATGCAAAGAACCATCCATGCGGGTGGTTGGGCAAGCAGGCTAGCCGAGCAGCGACAGCAGGCGTGGCACATCGATATTTGCTCCGCTGACCACCGCGACGACCCTGTCACCCTCTCGCTGGCCCACACGGCCCGCCAGCAGCGCCGCCACAGCCGCGGCCCCGGCAGGCTCCGTCATGATCTTCGCGCGCTCCAGCAGCACTCGCATGGCATGACGA
>DASWAC010000054.1:0-7020 GCA_036391335.1 Ktedonobacterales bacterium | reverse complement strand
GTCGGCTTCTCGCTGGGAGGCGCCTATGCGCTTGATATGTCTGTCACCCTGGCCGAGGAGATCGCTGCCGTTGTGATCTTCTATGCCACCTACACCGGACCCGACTACAGCCGCGCGCAGGCGAGCTACCTCTTCCATTTTGCCGAGGATGACCCCTTCGAGCCAGCTGAGTCGGTCGCGCAGATGGAGCAGGCGCTCCACGCAGCGGGCAGGCCGGTGACGGCGTATACCTATCCGGGAGCTACGCACTGGTTCTTCGAGGCGAATCGCCCGGACGCCTATGATACCGCCGCGGCTGCCCTGGCCTGGGAGCGAACCGTCACCTTCCTCAACACGACGCTGCGGGGGTAGGTTCGACCACGGAGGATGATCCCGAGAGCAGGTGAGCGGTGACACGTGAGTGGCGGCGTATCACGACGCTCGCTTCACTCTCATGGGGCAGCCTCTCAGGGCAGCAGACGTGGCCGCTGCGCGTTGGCGCCTGCCAGCAGCACGACGCCGAGGATGAAGAGCACGATGCTCAGGCCACCCAGGCCGCAGATGCCGATGATCTGGTCACCCGAGATGCCGCCACTGGTGTGGCTGGGGGTGGGGCTCACCTTGACGGGCGGCGTGTTCGTCACCGTTGGCGTGATGCCCGCCGTCGGCGCGAGAACCACAGTGATAGGCACGGTATCCACCAGCGAGGGCAGCAGGCTGGCGGTGCCATCTGATGAGACGACCGCAATGAAGAGATTCCCTGTTGGCGAGTTTGGCAGAGTCAGCGTCGTGACAAAAGAGCCGTCGGCATTCGGCGTGATGGGCAGCCCATTCACCGTGGTGAGCTGCGCGGCATTTTGCAGGGTGCCGGGGTCCACGCGCTGGTCGGTGAGCAGATAGGCCTTCAGCTTCGGGGAGTTGCCGAGGTAGTGCGCGCCGGAGACTTGCACCTTGCCACTGGCGAAATAGGAGCCCGAAGGCGGTGTCGGCACGGGAGTGGAATCACTTGGCGCCACGGGGCTGAGCGAGATGGTTGGCGCGAGGCCATCCATCACCCGGAAGCGCTGCGTCGCCATGATGGATGGAAACGGTGTCGGCGTGGGGCTGGGCGTCGCGGCTGGTGCCGGCTGAGTCGTCGTGTCGTCGGCGCACAGGCGATACACCGTGCCCACACCATTGAAGTCGGCGGGCCAGCTAAAGGTCAGCGCGAAGGCGCCCGAGCCGTCAGCGGTGAAGGCCACCCCATTCATGGTTTGGTCACCATCGCAGGTGGCGCCAGTGGTGACCCCCAGCTGATAGTGGTGGCCGCCGATGCCGGTGCCCTTGATCGAGACATTCGTGCCAACCGGGCCGCTCGACACCCCAGAGGCAGGCGCGGGCAAGACGATCGTCATGGACCCGCTATCCGCGTGGGCGACCGGCGCCTGGGTGATGGCCACGATGAAGAGCGGCAGCGCGAGTAAGAGGGCGACGGCGCGCGCGAGGTGGCGCACCCCCACCGGCCGAGATTGCCGCTGTTGACCGATTCCCATTGAGGCCGCTCCACTCCCAAGGCGCGCCTGACCGCCAGGCGCCTCCCAGTATAGCAGACACTTGCTCCACGAGGGTGGTCTCACTGCCAGATGGGGCACACCGGTTCTTTGATATAATTCGCCCATGGCACCATCACCACGCTCACCTTCTCATACGTCAGATCAGGATGCAGAGTTCCCACAGGCCGGCCCATCACATGGTCCGGGGCTCCCTGCCAGCCTGCTCTCGCCGTCACAGCTGCGCGCCACCATCGAGAGCTTGCTCTTTGTGGCGGGTCGCCCGATGGAGATGAGTGAGCTGCGCCGGCTGGTGCTCGTCGAGGATAGCCGCCTCAAAGCCGCCATCCAGGCGCTGGAGCACGAATGTGAGCGCTTCGAGCGGGGGATTCGCGTGCAGCGCGTGGGCACGTCAGTCCAGCTCGTCTCCGCGCCAGAGAGCGCGCGGTTCGTCGCGACGCTGCTGGGCCTGCCGGCGCAGGTGAAGCTCACCACGGCGGCGCTCGAAACGCTTTCGGTGGTGGCGTATCGGCAGCCGATCACGCGTGCGCAGATCGAGTTCATCCGTGGGGTGAACTCTGACCGCGCCCTGGCCAGCCTGCTGCAATACGGCTTCGTCGTCGAGGCGGGGCGCGCGAATACCCCTGGGCGGCCCGCTCTCTTTGGCACGACCCCTGAGTTCCTGCAGCAGTTTGGCCTCACCAGCATCGAAGAGCTGCCGAAGCCCGACCGGCCGGAGGATGACCCCGCCGAGGCGATGCGGCAGGCCGCCATCCGCGACGTGAAGACGTCGGTGGGCACTAGCGAGCGTGACGCGGAAGGGGCCGAAGAATGAGACCAGCGAGAGATATTGGCACTAGATAAAGGATGAGCGCATGCGCATTGGACGTCACCTTTCCACCGGCCCGGGTGCGCGGCAAACCTTCGAGCGTGCTCGCACTATTGGCTGCGACACCCTGCAGATCTTCGTGACGAATCCCAAGGGCTGGGCGCCGCCTGCGCAGAATCCCGCGCTGGAGGAGTCCTTCACCGCCGCGGTGAAGGAATTTGCCATGCCATTGGTGGTCCATGCCGCATACCTCATCAATCTGCCCTCCGCCAAAGACTATGTCGGTGCGAACTCGATCACGCTGCTCCGCGCCACCCTGGAGCGTGCCAGCCGCTTTGGGGCGAGCTATGTGGTGGTGCACACTGGCAGCCACACCGGCCTGGGCGATGAGCTCGGGCTGGAGCGCCTCATCGCGGGCGTGCGGGCGAGCCTGGAAGGCGCACCGGAGGATGTGACGCTGCTGCTGGAAAACGACACCGGCGGTGGGGGTAAGCTGGGCCATTCATTTGAGCACCTGGCGCGCGTGCTCGATGCCGTGGGCCAGCCCGCCAGCCGTCTGGGCGTGTGCCTCGACACGGCGCACCTGTGGGGCGCGGGTGTGGATATCGGGACTGACGAGGGTGTCGTCTCCCTGATGGGCGAGCTCAATCGCACCTTCGGCGCCGACCGTGTGCCGGTGTTGCACCTCAACGACAGCAAGGCGCTGCTGGCGAGCCATCGCGACCTGCACGAGCGCCTCGACGAGGGGAACATTCCGCGGGAGGGGTTGCGCGCAATTCTGCGGCAGCCCGCGTTTGCCGGCGCGCTGACCCTGCTGGAGACGCCTTTCTACGAGACCGCGCCCGACCAGATCGACTGGGCCGCCGAGGGAGCGCAGATTGCCCGCGCCCGCGAGATGGCGGGGCTGCCCGACGCGGTTCCCGATGCGCTTCCCGACGCAGGATAAGCCGAGAGCGATCGGCTCTCGACCAGGAGTGTCGGCATAGGTCCCCCACCACCAGGACCTCTGCGCTGTGCCGAATGGGCCACCCCGCCCAGGCCAGCGGGTAGCCTGTGTTATGCTGACCCAGATACCTTCATGCCAGAGCAGGCGCGGACTCGAACACATGTACGACTCCTGAGCCGTATGAGCCGCCTCCCTGGGAGCCCCATCGCGGAGGAGTCACGCGTGACGCAAGACGACCAGCGCATCGAGGAAATCTCGCACGCGGCCGAGGCACTGATCGCCGGGCCGCCCGAGTTCCTCCGTGCCTTCGTCGGGGATGAGGCGGGCGCGCGTGCCCAACGGCGCTCCATCCTCATTGCCTCACTGCGCGACCAGGAATATTGGGGCCGTGTCGGTGTCTCGGTAGATGACCTCGGCGCCGATCTGGAGGCCGTGCTGCGCTATCGCGGGCACAGCGTGCCAGACGATGTGCGTGCTGAGATCGTCGAGGTGCTGCGCCAGCTCGATGGCTGGCAGGCGGTCGATGGCGGACTGGCTCCTGAGCGGGCCGAGCGCGACGGGCTGCGACGGCGTGTCGAGCGCGACTATGCCCTCGCCCGCTCACTGCGGGTCTTCTTGCCTCGCTGGGATGAGGTGCAGCGACTCTTGCGGCGGCGCTACATCAGCCTCAGCGCGAACTACTTCGCCCAGGCCATCGCGGCCCTAGATACGCTCCTCGAAGAGCTGAAGTACGAGGATACCGATCCGTTGCGCTGCCACACCGCATGGCAATCCCTGGGGCAGGCGCTGCACGGCATCAACACCGAGACACGCGACTTCGCCCGCGAGCTACGTGCCCTGCGAGTGGATGGCAATCATCCCGAGGTGCTGGCCGAGGTGGCGGATCGTCTGGGGGTGCTGCACGAGAAGTTCTTCCGGGTGGCGGCCGAGGGCGCGGCCAAAGTGCGGGAGCGGCTCGAGAAGCTGCGCGATGAGCGCCACTCGGGTGAGAACGTCAGCCGCCTGCAAGACGCGCTGCGCCTGCGTGAAGAGGAGTGGAGCGTCAGCATTGGCGAGACCGACGCCGAGCGCGATGAGCGCATCAGCGCCGTCGGCTGGGAGGTGCTGCGCGAGCTCGATCTCTTCGACCGCTTCATGGCAGATTCCGGGCCGGGCTCGTGGCGTGAGGGCGCGAAGATCATCAGCCTGGCGCTGGTGGACCTCACCGAGCGCATCCACGCGGCCATCTCGCTGCGTCTGCAGCAGACTCAGGCGATTACCGCGCTGCTGCGCCGGGCCCGTGACCTGGCCGAAGGCGGCGAAGACGCCACACAGCGCGCACGGCACTATCTGTGGAATGCCTCGGGAGCGATTCACGCCGCCGTCTGGCTGCACAAGATGCCTGCCAGTGACGATCAGGTGCGGCTGGAGCGCTGGCTGGCCCAGCGTGGCGGCTCGCCCCTGCCCATGGTGGATGAAGAGACGTGGCGGCGCTCGATTCGTCCGCGCTTCAAGCCTGATCCGCCACCACCACCACCCGAGCTGACCCTGGCCGACGACTGGGATCCCGGCGATGACCCGCGCATCCGTGAAGCCGAGAGCGCCCGCGCACGGCTGGTCGAGCGCCTGATCGCGGCCGGCTCTGCCGCCAACCTCGACTATCTGGAGTCCTTTGCCGAGCTACGGATCCTGGCTCAGCTGCTGTGGCTGCCACGCAACAGCGCGCCACTGCGTCGCCTGGGGCTGCATATCCAGCCGGCGGGAGCAGGCATGCAGGCGCGAGCGTGGGTGCGCGGGCCGGGCTTCGACCTGGAGATGGACAACTATCGCTTCACCGCGACGACGGCCAACGCCCAGAAAGTGGCGGATGCCATTCGCATGGCTACCGAGGCAGCGCGTCGCTTGGCCGAGGCTGACGCCATGGAGGAGCCAATCGGGCCGGCATCGCGCAAGCCACCGGAGCCCGTCCCGGCATTCACGCTGCCGCCGGTCGAGGTGGAGGAGGATGACAGTCGGTTCATTACGCGGCCGCTCTATGCGACAGACCTGGAAACGCCGACCCACGGTCTCCCTGTGCTGCAGCCCGCGGCCAGCTCGCAGGGCATGCCTTCCGCCCGAGTCGAGCCCGAGCCGCGTAAGCCTCGCCCGGCGAGTCCCTCGCGACGCCCGTGGCCGCTGGGCGGGCTAATAGGTCGCCGCGAGCCGACGCGCCAGGGTGACGAATAGGTGAGGCGACAGCCAGGGAAGAGAGCGGGAACCCTCACGCCAACCATGCTCCCCACGGGGAGGGGCTCCAAGCGCATGCCGAGAGAGGACACCATACCATGCCAAGTTATTCCGGTCAGCGCGAGCAAGACGTGGCTCGCCGTGTCCGTCGCATGCTGCTGGAGCAAAGTGCGGTCCATCAGGATGAGCAGCCAGAGGATTTCGCGTGGCTGACTAAGAACTTCGTCAGTGAGCAGCGCTTCTTCGAGGATGAGCTCGGCGTTCGCCTAGAGCTGCGCCAGGGCCGCTGGGCGCGCGCATATTGGCCGCATGCGCCCAAGAACCGCGAGCTGTGCATCTCTGACATCTTCGAGCTGACCGCTCGCAAGCAGACGGCCTATGCCTGCCTCATCCGAGCCTATCGCAGTGTGCGCCTGCTGGAATCCGGCGATTCGGCCAACACATTCCGCTTTGCCGACCTCTTCCGCTATGTGGCCGAGGAGGGCCAGCGTCTCTCGCCCTGGCTCAGCTTCGACGAGAGCATCATCAGTGAGGCGCTGCTGACTCGTGGCGATGGCGACGATGCGGACGAAGACGAGCTGCTGGAGGCCTCAACCTCCACGCCAAAGGGCCGCGCCAAAAAATCGAGCGGGAAGACTAGCGCGCTCAAGAACGGGGCCACCACCGCGACGATGACCGCGCCACCGGCCCGCAAAGCGCCCTCAGCGCCCCAGCAGCGAGTCAGCGCCGTGCAGCGCGTGCGCCTCAACCAGCGCGCCTTCTACCAGGCATTCGCCGCGTTCGAGCGCCATCGGCTGCTACGCCGCATCGGAGCCGACGACCGCGCTCGCGCCGATGAGAAATATCGCCTGGCCGAGCGTGATTTCAACGGCGTCTATGAGTTCACCGACCTGATCGATCGCTTCCTGCCCCCGGCGGGGCTGGTGGAGCACGACGAGCTGAAAGAGGCCGACTAATGGCAGGTCGTCATGGGGTCACCCCAGGCCGGGCATGGATTCGTCGCCTCAAGCTGATCAACTGGCATGGACACGAGAATGCCACCCTCGATGTGCTGGGCGATATGCTCGCCATCATCGGCGAGAACGGCTCGGGCAAGTCGCTCATCCTCGACGCGATCGACTGGGCGCTCTTCCCCGCTCCCAATAAGCAATTCAACCTCGCCGCGCGCGAGGGCGGGCGCACCAGCCGCCGCACCCTCTCGAATACGATTCTCTTCTTCGATCCTCACGGGGTGGATCGCCCGGATAAGGGCTGGCGTCGTCAGCGAACGGTCGGCTATTGCGCCGCCGAGATCGAGCACGAGGGCGAGGGTCGCTGGGTCTATGGCTCCGCTGCCGCCGCCACGCCAAACTCGTCCCATCCCTTCTACTATGCGTTGCCGGGCACGTTCGATTCGATCCATTTCCTCGAATCCACCGGCAAAGGGCAAGCGCCGCTGCAATTCACCGAGTTCCGCGCGCGCAACGAATCCCTCGTGGCACAGGGGGGCGGCTTCTTCAACGCCTCGCAGGCCGAGGACTATAACCGCGTGG